>WTBX01000376.1 GCA_013138855.1 Methylococcaceae bacterium | reverse complement strand
AGTTAATGCTTAAGGTGGCGGAAACACGATTGCCTTCTGCATCAATAATGGAAAAATGGGTGGTGTTTCGGCCGCCTGTTTTCGCTTTATTTTCACCGCTTAGTTCCTGACTTGGCAAAGCCTTATCCATGCGAATCGTACTTCTTAAACCTGCGGCATAATCTTTATTTAATAATTGCGCAACAGGGACTTTAATAAAATCATTGTCACCTAAATATAACGCTCTATCGTGATAAGCGCGGCGCATGGCTTCACTAATTAAATGTTTACGCGCAATATTATCGAATTTGCTTAAATCATAAGCTGCGAGAATATTTAAGGTTTCAACTAATACGATGCCGCCAGAAGAGGGTAGGGCGGCACTGGTGATTTTAATACCTTTGTAATTTCCATAAACAGGAATTCTTTCGATGATTTTATAGTTATCTAAATCTTGCTGTGACCAAATTCCACCTGTTTTATTGACGCTGCTGATGAGTTTTTCCGCTACTTCACCTTGATAAAATCCCGCTTTGCCTTTGTCAGCGATAAGTTGTAAGGTTTTTGCTAAGTCGCTTTGTTTTAATAAACTGCCGTTAGCGGGGATTTTGTCTTGCTCTAATAAAATCTGCGCGGCTTCTGGGTTTTGTTGTAATAATTTTTTTCTAAAACCTAATAGTTTTCGATGACGCTCACCAATAGAAAACCCTTCTGTTGCATAGCGAATTGCAGGTTGTAGTGATTCTTTTAAAGATAAACGTCCATATTTTTCCGCTAAATGCACCATCGCTGCGGGTAATCCAGGAATGGCAGCCGCTAAACCCCCTTCTTTAGATAAGCCTTTAATTACCTCCCCCTTTTCATCTAAATACATATCTTTAGAGGCAGCTAAAGGGGCTTTTTCGCGCCCATCAATCATGGTTTCAAAACCATCTTTAGCGCGGTGTAATAATAAAAATCCTCCGCCGCCTAAACCTGAACCCGAAGGTTCGACAACTGCTAAGGCTGCGCTGATTGCAACGGCGGCATCAAAGGCATTGCCGCCTTTTTTTAAAATTTCAAAACCTGCTTCGGTGGCTAAAGGGTGCGCTGTGGCTATTGCGGCTTTTGAGTCGGTCGCGTGTGCCGATGTTATCGACATAATGACGATAAGTGAGCTAAGCGCACATTTTTTTAATAATTTTGAAATCATGATTTAAAGATTAGTGAGTATATTGAAAGGCTTGCTTGCGGAATGAATAATTCTAAAAGACTTTGGTATAGCGGAATATCTAGTGGAAAGAGAGTAAGGCGGGAGGTATTTTGAGAGAGCTTAAGACAGTTTTGAAGCGTTGTAGGAGTGAAAAAAACAGGTTTTTCACCCCTTAGATTATTTAACTAATGTTACGCAAAGACACGAAAATTAAAGGGCTTCTGGGTTTCCCGTGAAAACATAAGTATAAGGACTGGCAGTCCTTCCGTAGAGTATGAAAATCAAGAGAGGACTGCCTGTCCTTTTACTAAATTTGACTCCAAAACATGTTTTGGACTCCATCGTTATATTCTAAACATTGAAGTGTTTGCAATGGTGAAAAAACGTGTTTTTTCACTCCTTTAGGTAACATCAGTTTTATTTAAAATTAAGCTTGTGCTAATTCTGCGCGCATCTCATCAATGACTTTTTTGTAATCAGGTTGGCTAAAAATTGCTGAACCTGCAACAAACATATCCGCACCCGCAGCTTTGATTTCACGAATGTTGTCAACTTTAACGCCGCCATCAACTTCAAGGCGAATATCGAAACCGCTGTCATCAATAAGTTTTCTAGCTTGACGCAATTTATCTAAGGTCGCAGGAATGAATGATTGACCGCCAAAACCTGGGTTTACAGACATTAATAAGATGATGTCTACTTTGTCCATCACATAGTCAAGGTAGCTTAAAGGCGTTGCAGGGTTGAATACTAGCCCTGATTTACAGCCTGCATCACGAATCATTTGTAATGAACGATCAACGTGTTTTGATGCTTCTGGGTGAAAGGTAATCATGCTTGCGCCTGCTGCTGCAAAATCAGGAATGATTCTGTCTACAGGTTCTACCATTAAATGTACGTCGATAGGCGCGGTAACACCGTGTTTTCTTAGCGCATCGCACACTAAAGGACCAATGGTTAAGTTAGGGACAAAATGATTATCCATGACATCGAAATGTACGACATCAGCACCTGATGCTAATACATTATCAACTTCTTCACCTAAACGAGCGAAATCTGCGGAAAGAATCGAAGGCGCTATCCAGTTTTCTGACATTTTTTTATCCTCTTAGTAAAAAATAACTCATTATAGCGTTTTTAATACTGGTATTGCTTAATTTATCTATGTTTTTAAGCCAAAGAATTCCCTTAATATTTTTAACCTAATAATTTTTTTGTTTGTTTTTTAAACCAGTTTTTAACAGATTCCCAGAGTATTTTAGTTTTATCTTTTACGGCTGGGAATAGTTTTTCTTTGGCATGTGTTTTTGCCTCTTTACCGAGTTTATGAAGGGTGCTGAATAAATCTTTAAATTTTTTATCGTCGATATTATCAAGAGTGCGTTTGTAGTCAACTTTCCACAGGTCACTTTTTTGAACGCGAATTAAGTAAGTGGTAAAGGATGAGCCACTTGCGGCAGATTGGCGGCTGATGAAGGTTTCAACGGTGGCTTGGTCATAATTAATTTCAACTTTACCTGTTTGTACATAAGCATTACGCAATTTCTTATCAAAAAAAAGTTCGGAATCAGGCACGCTATATTGCTTAGCTTCATCAGGTCTATTTTCTGCTAAAGCTGTCCAGAATAAAATAGTGACATCATTGGGGTCTGTCTCTTTTCTACAGCTAGAAAGGAGGCATAATAAACAAAAAAGCCCGACCATGATGATCGGGCTTTTTTGAGTGGACTTAAAGCATGAATGCTTAGTCATTGCCACCAAAGATACCTAGAATTTGTAATAAGCTTAAGAACAAATTGTAAATTGAAATATATAAAGAGATAGTGGCTAAGATATAGTTAGTTTCACCACCGTGAATAATTTCACTCGTTTGGTATAGGATTAGACCTGACATGAGTAAAATAAACATCGCAGAAACGGCTAATGATAACGCTGGCATAGCTAAAAAGATTGATGCAATACCTGCTAAAAAAGCGACTAAAATACCCACCATTAAAAAACCACCCATAAAGCTAAAATCTTTACGAGTTGTTAATGCGTAACCAGACAATCCTAAAAAGATGATGCCTGTGCCACCTAAGGCAGTCATGATTAATTCACCACCGTTAGCATACGCGCTTAGATAAAAGTTTAAAATAGGCCCTAAGGTTAAACCCATAAAGCCTGTTAGTGCGAATATAAAAACTAAGCCTAAACTACTATTTCTAAATTTAGTCGTTAAAAATAATAGTCCAAAATACCCGCCTAAAGTAATTAGCATTCCAAAATATGGAAGTTGAAGGTACATTGAGGTTGCAGCGGTTATCGCACTAAATATTAAGGTGGCGGATAATAATAAATAGGTGTTTTTTAGCACCTTATTGGTCGCTAAAATAGCGGACTCTGATTGGAGCGCAGGAGTATCAGCATTCATGATTTATTTCCTTTGAAGAATAATGGGGCATAATTTAAGAAGACAATAGAATTTTACAAGAGTTTCTTGCTGTCTTTAAGTTTAGCAGTTTAGTAAATGTAAGTTGCTTGCGCAAATGTTTTTATTTTAACGCTAGTTTTTAAAGTTATCTTTTTTCATCTAAGGTGGATAACATTATTGTTTACTTGATGTGGGGGATTAGACGTGAAAAAACAAGTGATTGGTAAGGCTACCAACTTAAGACGGGACAAAAGCACAGGAGCTAGACCTCCGAGGTTTTAAAAACCTCGGAGGTCTGAATAGAACTGTCTCGCTTTAAACGGGTAGCCATTAATAAGCACTACTTATTTCATTTTACATTTGCGTGTTGAAAACTGCTTTTCCTGAGTTTTAAGGATTATAATAAAGGTATTATTTTTTTGAGAGAACTATGAAAGAACAAGATTGTTTACGCCGATTTTTATTTGAAGAGTTAGGCGTTAGAGGCGAATGGGTACGATTGCAAGATAGTTTTCAGGCAGCGAAACAATATCAAGCAATGCCAGAGGCGGTAGTGTCATCATTTGGGCAAGCATTAGCCGCAGTGACCTTATTATCGGCAACGATTAAATTTAAAGGCTCAATGATTTTACAGGCGCAAGGCGAAGGAGCATTACGTGCTTTAGTCGCTCAAGCAACGGATGAGCGTGGTATTCGTGGATTGGTGCGTTGTGATGATGATTTGAAAGCGAGTTCTTTTCAGCAAATGATGGGGAAGGGACGTTTAGTATTGACGGTGGAATCTGATATTAGCGAACCTTACCAAGGGGTTGTATCCTTAACGGGTGAAGGGTTGGCGGGTGTTCTTGAAAATTATTTTCAGCAATCGGAGCAATTAGCGACACGCTTGTGGTTGTTTGCTAATGAGTCACAGGCGGTAGGATTGTTTTTACAAGAATTGCCCGTTCAAGAAGGTTATAAGGCGGACTGGGAACGGATTGAAATGCTAGCCAGTACCGTGACTGAGGAAGAAATGCTAGATTTAGACTGCGAAGCAATGCTTTATCGTTTGTTTAATGAAGAAAAAGTCAGAGTATATGAGCCAGAAGCGGTTACTTTTAAATGCCAATGTTCGCGTGAGAAAATTACTGGGACTTTAAAGAGTTTAGGGCGCGAAGATTTAGATGAGGCATTTAATGAGCAGGGAATTATTGAAGTGGGGTGTGAATTTTGCGGGCATCAATACCACTTTAATAAAAGTGATGTGGCTGCTATTTTGAGTGAAGATTCATAAATAGCGTCGATGACTGCTAGTTTTTAAAAACTAGCAGTGTTTATCTCAAGTAGCTGATTAGCCTTTTTTTGATTGAGTTTTTTCAGAGGAATTATTTTTTTTGTTTTGAGCTGAGTCTAGTTTAGAGAAGACTTTGAGTATATCGGTAGAGGTTAAAATGCCCGCAAGTTTGCCGTTGTTCACAACAGGTAATGCTCCGATCCTATGTTCTGTCATGAGCTTAGCCGCTTCAGAAGCGGGTGTGTTTGGGGTAACGGTAATGATGCCGCGCTTCATAATGTGGCGGACTTTTTTTGCAACTACATGAAGTTCATTATTGTTATTATTTGATTCTATGACTTTCGAGTTACTTTTAGGGCCTAAAGCTTTGTACATATCTCTATCGGAGACAATACCGACGACTTTACCTTTTTCAACCACAGGTAAATGACGAAGTTTTTCATAATGAATTAAGAAAAACACGCGGTCTATCATGTCGTTAGGTTCAATGGTAAATACTTTTTTGGTCATAAGGTCTTTAACTTGCATTGCTGTTCTCCTAATAATGTTAACGTATTAAGAATAAGGAAATTCAGTCATTTTTACAAGAGTTTACTCATGTTGGGCTTTTTTACGCTAAAATAAAGGGTTTTAAAGTCATTTGCGAAAAGTTTTGAGCAGGGCTTTCAAATTTTAAGATACTTTTGGAGTTAGTTATGCGCGTTATCCTTTTAGGCAGTCCTGGTTCTGGTAAAGGCACTCAAGCCCAGTTTATTACTGAAAAATATGGTATTCCACAAATTTCGACAGGTGATATGCTACGTGCTGCGGTTCGTGAAGGGTCACCTTTAGGGGTTGAAGCTAAAAAAGTGATGGATGCGGGCGGTCTGGTTTCTGATGATATTATTTTAGGATTGATTAAGGAGCGCATTAAAGCCGCTGATTGTGCCAATGGCTTTTTATTAGATGGTTTTCCTCGCACGATTGCGCAGGCAGAAGGTCTAAATGAGATGGGTGTTGTGATTGACCATGTACTGGAAATTGCGGTTGAAGATGCTGAAATTATTAAGCGAATGAGTGGTCGTCGCGTCCATTTAGCGTCAGGTCGAACTTATCACGTCGAATTTAATCCACCTAAAACAGCAGGTGTTGATGATGAGACAGGTGAAGCTTTAATTCAACGTGATGATGATAGCGAAGCAACGGTATGCAAGCGTTTAGAAGTTTATCATGCACAAACTAAACCTTTAGTCGATTTTTATGCAGCAGATAATCAAAGTGCGAAGTTTGATACGGTTGCAGGTGTTGGCGCGGTCAGTGAAATTACTGAAAAAGTATTTGCGGTTTTGGATGCTTAATTTTTAAGAATAGCTTGGAGAAGTCTGATGATTGCCGCTCTAAATAATCATGATAAATTAAGTTTTGAGCAATATTTAATTGACGAAAATGAGCGTGATTTTAAATCTGAATTTATTGATGGACAGGTTGTTGAAATGACAGGAGCGAGTGAAAATCATAATAACATTTCATTAAATGTTGCTTCATTGTTTTTGACTCACATTCGTAAGCATAGTCTACCTTGTCGACCTTATAACAATGACATGAAAGTTAAGGTAAATAATAAAAATGGTTTTTATCCTGATGTGATGGTTGTTTGTAATAACGAGGATTCTGAAAATAATTATTATAAAACCGCTCCAAAGCTAATTATTGAAGTCTTATCGAAATCGACGCATCGTAAAGATAAAATGGTTAAACGATTGCATTATCAAAATATGGTGAGCTTAGAAGAATATGTTTTGATTGAGCAATTCCATTGTGAAATAACTGTATTTAGAAAAAACAAAGGTTGGTTGCCTAGTTATTATTATTTAGGTGATGAAATTACTTTTGAATCATTAGACTTAACCGTTCCCGTTGAAGAGCTTTATTATCAAGTTAACAATGAAGAAATGCAGACTTTTTTAGCGAATAAACAGGCTGGTAATCAGTCTTAAATTAATTATTGAAAAAATTATGTCAGGACAAACCTTATACGACAAATTATGGCAAGACCATATCGTTTCAACTTATGACGATGGGTCATGTTTAATTTATATCGACCGACAATTAGTGCATGAAGTCACTTCTCCGCAAGCCTTTGAAAGTCTACGTTTATCAAAACGTAACTTATGGCGACAATCGCGCAATTTAGCGGTGGCTGACCATAATGTGCCGACTATTGATAGAGATAAAGGCATTGCCGATCCTATCTCGCGTTTGCAAGTTGAAACTTTAGATAGCAATTGCACAGAATTTGGTATTACTGAATTTGATATGTCAGATATACGTCAAGGTATTGTTCATGTCGTAGGCCCTGAGCAAGGCGCGACTTTACCGGGTATGACGGTTGTTTGTGGTGATTCGCATACTTCAACACATGGTGCATCAGGCGCGTTAGCCTTTGGTATTGGTACATCGGAAGTCGAACACGCCTTAGCCACGCAATGTTTAGTGCAGAAAAAATCCAAAAATATGTTGATTAAGGTCAACGGTCAAGTTAATCAAGGCATTACTGCTAAAGATATTGTGTTGGCCATTATTGGCGAGATCGGTACGGCAGGTGGTAATGGTTATGCGGTAGAGTTTGCAGGTCAGGCAATTACTGATTTGTCGATGGAAGGGCGCATGACTATCTGTAATATGGCGATTGAAGCGGGAGCAAGAACAGGGTTGTGTGCTGTCGATGAAGTCACCATTAATTATTATGAAAACAAACCGTTTTCACCCAAAGGTGATGATTGGTTTATGGCGGAAAGAATGTGGGAGCGTTTACATTCTGATAGTGACGCAGTGTTTGATAAAGTCGTAGAATTCGAAGCAAGCGAGATTAAACCACAAGTGACGTGGGGAACATCCCCTGAGTTAGTCGTTGCAATTGATGCCTGTGTTCCTAATCCAGCCGATGAAACGGATAGCGTGAAAAAACAAAGCATGGAACGTGCTTTGGAATATATGGACTTAACAGCAGGGCAGGCGATTAGCGATATTAAAATTGATAAAGTTTTTATTGGTTCATGTACTAATTCACGGATTGAAGATTTAAGAGCTGCTGCCGAAGTCGTTAAAGGTAAAACGGTTGCTGAAAGCGTTAAACAAGTATTAATTGTTCCAGGTTCAGGCTTGATTAAACAACAAGCTGAAAAAGAAGGTTTGGATAAAATTTTTACTGATGCAGGTTTTGAATGGCGTGATGCGGGTTGTTCGATGTGCTTAGCTATGAATGCTGATAGACTAGAGTCTGGCGAGCGTTGTGCCTCAACCTCTAATCGTAATTTTGAAGGACGGCAAGGTTATGGCGGGCGCACGCATTTAGTCAGTCCAGCAATGGCGGCAGCGGCGGCGATTGCAGGACATTTTGTGGATGTTAGAACGTTATGAGTGAAAGTGAGATCAATTCAATGACTAGAATAGATAGGTTAAAAATTATCTTTGCAGAATCCTCTCTTTCGGAGTTTTTTACTATTAAAAAAGAAGATGATTATCCAGACAAAAAATATTCATCTTTACGTTTTAATTTTAATGAGTACAGGTTTTATGCAATAGAAATTTT
Organism: Methylococcaceae bacterium; assembly: GCA_013138855.1. Taxonomy (GTDB): domain Bacteria; phylum Pseudomonadota; class Gammaproteobacteria; order Methylococcales; family Methylomonadaceae; genus WTBX01. Next base: position 949 of record WTBX01000376.1, on the reverse strand, counting down.
TGAATCATCAGATGATGGAGAAATTTTTAGAATATATCACTCTAACAAAATAGCAGTAGAACTTAAGTCTGAGCTTGATCAGTTACAAGAAACTTTTCATTCACATAAGACTTGTGCTGATTTCAAAGGCAGTTTTGATGATTATAAAAAATTGTCAAAAAAATTACATGAGCTTCTCAGTAACGATGGAGTTATTGAAGCTGTACGAAAAAACCTTGTTTTTGCTCAGAATAATGCTTATGAAGGGTTAGAATTACCTGATATAGATGTTTCTGATGCAGAAATTAAGGGTAGAGTATTCACATGGAAAGAATTAATCGCCATTAATGAAGATACCTCAGATGACAATAAGCTAAAACAGGAATTGTCGCAGTGTGGCGTTTATTTGCAAAGATCTCTTGATGGCAAAAGTCGGTATGTCGGTTCAGCTTATGGAGAAGGTGGGATATTAGCTAGATGGACAAAGCATTTAACTAGCAATGGTCATGCAAAGCATCTAAATTTATTTGTTTTAGAAAATGGTTATAACAATATTTGTTTTACTGTTTTAGAACTAACTAAGAAAGATGATGTTCTTGATGCTGAAAGCCGCTGGAAATTTATTTTAGGCTCTAAAAATGCTGGGGCTTACGATGGTTTTAGGCTTAACAGTAATTAAAATTCAGAAATGAAATAAGTCCCAAATACTTTAAACTTTTTTTAAAATTAATCATGCGAGCATTTACTACATTAACTTCAATCGTGATGCCTTTAGATAGGGCAAATGTCGATACCGATGCCATTATTCCTAAACAATTTTTAAAATCCATTCGTCGCAGTGGTTTTGGTGTGTTTTTATTTGATGAATGGCGATACACGGACAGAGGCGAGCCAGATATGGATTGCACTAATCGTCCGTTAAAACCTGATTTTGTCCTTAATCAGCCTCAATATAAAGGTGCGGAGATTT
>WTBX01000207.1 GCA_013138855.1 Methylococcaceae bacterium | reverse complement strand
AAAAATATAATTTTATCGCCATGCTCTTTAGCGTCTAAATGGACGTTATAAATGGCTTTATGTTCTTCGGCTAAAGTCGTTAATTCAAAATAATGGGTGGCAAATAGAGTGAAGGCTTTGGTGACTTTGGCGAGATGATCTGCCGATGCCCACGCTAAGGATAAGCCATCAAAGGTACTGGTTCCGCGTCCGATTTCATCCATTAAAATTAAACTATTCGCGGTGGCGTTGTGCAAGATATTGGCGGTTTCTGACATTTCCACCATAAAGGTTGAACGCCCACTGGCTAAATCATCGGACGCGCCTATGCGGGTAAAAATCTTATCTATGATGCCGCAGCTTGCTGATTTTGCAGGGACGTAACAGCCAATGTGGATTAATAACACGATGAGGGCAGTTTGACGCATATAAGTCGATTTACCACCCATATTAGGGCCTGTTATCACTAACATTCGCCGTTGTGGTGAGAAACAGACATCATTGGCAACAAATGGCGTATTGGAAACCTGTTCGACAACAATATGTCGTCCTGCTTCGATATTGATGCCTAACGTTGTTTTCAAAGTCGGACAGGTTAAATCTAAACTATCAGCGCGTTCTGCAAAGTTGGTTAATACATCTAATTCCGCTAAAGCAGCAGCACAGCGTTGTAGGGCGTTTAAATCTTGGGCGATGATGGTTAATAAGTCATCATATAAAGCTTTTTCAAAACTGAGCGATTTACCCCGCGCACTAAGAACTTTATCTTCAAAGGCTTTTAATTCTTCGGTGATATAACGCTCGACACTTTTTAGGGTTTGTTTACGGGTGTAATGCACGGGGACTTTATCGCTGTGTAGACGCGATATTTCAATATAAAAACCATGTACGCGGTTGTAATTTACTTTTAAATTATTAATCCCTGTCGCCTGTTTTTCACGTTCTTCCATTTCCAGTAAAAATTGGTCGGCGTTATCGCTTAAATTTCTTAATTCATCTAATTCTTGATTATAGCCTGCTGCTAATACGCCGCCATCTCGAATTAATACAGGCGGATTATCAATAATCGCTGTTTCTAATAAATTTAAAAGTTGCGGATGTTCACTAATATGTTTGGCTAATTTATTAAGTTGTGGGTTTTCAGTACTGGCGAGATATTGTTGTAACTCAGGCAATACCGATAAGGTTTGCCGTAAAGTAATTAAATCACGCGGTCGAGCGGATTTAAGAGCAATACGCGAGCTAATACGTTCAATATCACCTGTTTGTCTCAGTGTATTTTGTACGTCATTATAAAGCGATTGTTCTAATAAACTTTTCACGCAACTATAACGCGCATTTAAAATATCATGATCGCGCAAAGGACGATTTATCCAACGTCTTAAACAACGACTACCCATAGAAGTCGCTGTTTTATCTAAAACTCCGAACAAGGTATATTGCAGTTGTCCAGAAGGATGAAAATCTAACTCTAAATTACGACGGCTAGCAGCATCTAGCTCAATACTATGACTGGTATTTTCAACCGCTATTCCTTGTAAATGTGGCAGGCTTTCTTGTTGAGTGTCTTTTAAATATTGTAATAGGCAACCACTAGCGGCAATCGCTACCAGCATTTTTTCACAACCGAAACCTTTTAAATCCAGTACATTAAATTGCTTTAATAAACGCTGTCTCGCGCTCTCAGAATCAAAATGCCACGGTGGACGATTAGTTAAACCGCGTCGCTCGGTAATGATTAATGGTGGTTGCCAATCTTCGCTAATTAATAATTCTGCTGGATTAAGTCGTTCGATTTCCGTATATAATTGCTGGGTGGTTTTAACTTGCTGCAATACAAAACGTCCGCTGGAGACATCTAAGCAAGCGAGTCCGTAAATATTATCTTGATGGCAGAGCGCGACTAATAAATTATCCTGCCTATCTTCTAATAAGGCTTCATCAGTGACGGTTGCTGGCGTAATCACACGCACGACTTTACGTTCCACGGGTCCATTAGAGGTTGCAGGATCGCCGATTTGTTCACACATGGCGACAGATTCGCCTTGTTTTAATAACCTAGCGATATAATTTTCTGCGGCATGATAGGGGATTCCCGCCATAGGAATAGGCGAGCCTCCCGACTTGCCGCGAGCAGTTAAAGTAATATCCAGCAGTTGCGAGGCTTTTTTGGCATCATCAAAGAAGAGTTCGTAAAAATCTCCCATGCGGTAAAATACCAAGGTTTCGGGGTGTTGCGATTTGATGCGCAAATATTGCTGCATCATCGGAGTATGTTGGGGCGAAGTATTTTCTGTAGTCATGGCACTATTTTAACGAAACAAAGGGCGGTAAACATCATGGATAATGAAATAATTGCACTGGCAGCAAAGTCAGGCTCAGAACTACAGCGCAAGGGTTTAGTTCTCGCTTTAGCAGAATCGTGTACAGGCGGTGGAATTGCTCAGGCTATTACTGAAATAGACGGTAGTTCACAGTGGTTTGATCGCGGTTTTGTGACGTATAGCAATCAAGCAAAAATAGATATGCTAGGAGTCAATCTTCAAACTTTAGATCAGTTTGGCGCGGTGAGTGCGGAAACGGCTTTGGAAATGGTGCAAGGAACATTGGAGCAGAGTCAGGCGGATTGTGCTATTTCGGTGACTGGGATTGCAGGTTCTGGAGGAGGGAGGATTGAAAAACCTGTGGGGACGGTGTTTATTGGCTGGTACAAAAAAAATACCTCACCAGTGGTAGAAAAATACTTATTTAAAGGTGATAGAGGACAAGTTAGGCAACAGGCAATAATTCAGGCTTTAAAGGGTTTATTAGAACTTATTTAACTGATGTACGCAAAAAATTATAAATAGCCAAATAATAAGCAGTAAACATTTTTGTTGTTTGGAGTGAAAAAACAAGTTTTTTCACTGACATTCCAAATCAAAATATTGGTTTATGTTGGAGTCCAATAGCTTTAGCTATTGGCGTGAAGAGGCAGAACTAAAGCTTGCCTGTTTAGCAGTTTTAAAAACTCGCCAATAGCTAAAGCTATTGGACTCCGTCGTTATATGCAAACGTGAAAAAGCTTGTTTTTTCACTCCTCAGCGTAACATCTGAAATGTAAAACGGATAACAGCCCTTTAAAAGGATGTTATCCGTAACAGAGTGTTATTAATAATTAATCAACTTTCTCAACTTTAAAAATCGTACTATCTACAGCAATGACTTTTACCGTAGAGCCAACAGGACAATCCTCCCCTTCTACGCGCCAGCGCGAATCACCGACTTTAATTTTACCTTGACCATTTTCAATCGCTTCTAATAAGGTAAACGTGCGACCGATATACTCTGCACCTCGTTGATTAAGGTGAGGATGGTCGCTCTCAATCGGGTGGTTAACCATATAGCGTTTCCAGGCTATTACCGAACACATTGATAACACGGCAAAAATAAATAGCTGAATTTCAATCGTCATCACAGGTACAACTAATAATAAAAGTCCTGTTACTAAGGCCGAGATCGCCATCCATAAAAAGAAAAAACCTGGCGACATCATTTCAATACCTAGCAACAATACCGCTGCCACCCACCAATACCAAAATACCACTTCAAATTCCATTATTATCAGCCTTATTTTTTAAATAAATCTTTTGCTATTTCACTGACTCCACCTAATGCACCAATTACATTAGAGGCTTCTAGCGGCATTAAAATTAACTTACTATTTTCTGCTGAGGCAATCTCTTTTAAGGACTCAATATATTTTTGTGCCACAAAATAGTTAATCGCTTGAATGTCACCTTCAGAAATCGCTCTGGAAACCATCAGTGTTGCATTAGCCTCAGCTTTTGCTAAACGCTCTCTGGCATCGGCATCTCTAAAAGCTGATTCTTTACGACCTTCCGCCTCTAAAATAGCAGATTGTTTTTCACCTTCTGCGCGTAAAATTTCAGATTCCCTTTGACCTTGCGCTTCTAAAATTGATGCTCTTTTTAAACGCTCCGCTTTCATTTGACGACCCATTGCTTCGACTAAATCTTTAGGCGGTGCAATGTCTTTAATCTCAATCCGTGTGACTTTAACGCCCCAAGGGTGCGTTGCATCATCCACAACATCTAATAAACGCGCATTAATTTCATCACGTTTTGATAACAGCTCATCTAAATCCATAGACCCCATGACCGTACGAATATTGGTCATGACTAGATTTAAAATAGCATTTTGTAGATTATTAACTTCATACGCCGCTTTTGCCGCGTCCATAATCTGAAAAAATACTACGCCATCAACCGTGACCATGGCGTTATCTTTGGTAATAATCTCTTGCGAGGGAACATCGGTCACTTGTTCCATCATGTTTAATTTATGTCCTACGCGATAAACAATAGGAATAATAATATTTAGCCCTGGTGTTAAGGTTGAGGTGTACTTTCCAAAACGCTCAACCGTGTATTCATTCCCCTGAGGGACGGATTTTACGCTTAAAAATAACCCCAAAACCGCAAAAATAACCAGCACTAAGACAAATATGCCAAAACCACCCATAACAGCCTCCTCATTACATAAAATAATAAAAATACAATCCGTTGCAAAGAAACAACGCTCTAATAATAATGTATATTTATTAGTAAGGTACGATTTAATTAATGAAAGGGTGAATTATGTAGCACCGCTAAATTATCAGAGTGTTTTTTGATTTATAGGGTTCTAAAAATATATTTTTACCATGAAGGCCATGAAGCGCACGAAGATAAACTATTAAAACTTCATGATCTTCATGGAGTATAAATTTTATTAAATTTCGCTTTTCGTATAGCTTATACGAATCACTTCAATGCCCCAAGCTTCAGTAGCCTCTCTAACATCATCCAGTAAACGAGCATTGATCTCACCATAGCTGTGTTGTAATTGATCCATGCTTATAGTCCCCACCACGGTATGTAAATTTATTTTCATAAAATTTAAAACGGCATTATTCAGGTTCTCAACTTCATACGCTGCTTTAGCGGCATCGGTAACCTGAAAAAATATCACCGCCTCAATAGCAAGCTTTGCATTGTCTTTGCTAATAACCTCCTGTGATGGCACATTTATTAATTGCTCCTTCATGTTCAGTTTCTGCCCGATACGATCAACAAAAGGCACGATAATATTTAGTCCTGAACCTAAAGTCACAGTGTATTTACCAAAACGCTCAACCGTGTATTCCATGCCCTGTGGCACTACTTTTACGCTTAACAATAAAATAAGTATTGAAAAAATCATTAGCAAAAAAACAAATATAGCAAAACCAGCCATAACATCTCCTCATTAAATAAAATAATAAAAAACAACACAATCTGTTGCAAAGAAACAACGAGCATCTAATAATAATGTATATTTGTTAACTATATATGATTTTTTGGTAAAAACTTATGATGATTCACGCTGCGATAAATGTTCTACTTCTTAGTGTCTTGCTACTGGCTGTCGGCTTATGGCGACCAAAATATATATTATTTTGGATGGATGAACCCAGCCGCTTTGCCATTATTATGATATTTAGTGTGATGCTTATATCGGGCTTTACCTTATTTGGTGAAGGCTCACGACAAAAACAACTAGAAGATGAACTCGTTGCACAACAAGCTAAAAAAACTGAGTCGGACAACGCTGTGCCTAAAATAAATGATCTTCCAGCCGTCGATAAAACTGCTGTTACTGAAAAAATTAATACGCCTGAGCCGGCAGCAATCCCTCCTGTTGAAGCGGTTAAAACAGCTCCTAAAACAATTATTTCAGAAGAAGCCGTTGTTTCAGAAAAAACGGCTGCGGCAGTAACAGAGTAGAAAATTAAAAATATGCGCTAAAATTCCTTGAAAAAGGGGAGTCCAAAAGATGTTTTGGACTCCAAAAACATCCGAATTGTTTGCTTAAGCACTTAGCTAGCAGTATTTTTCGATGATGATAAATAACCTTAGCGGTTTAATAAGCTCTTTAGAATGCGGTCAGGACTTGACAAAAAAACTCATCCTAGAGAACATGACACTTTACAATAAATTTAGAGACTTCCTTGAACGACATACCCCTTAGTATATTATTCAGTATACTTGCCGTCCTTCTTCTTCTTTCTGCCTTTTTTTCAGGATCAGAAACAGCTTTAATGACCTTAAACCGTTACCGCTTGCAGCATTTGGTCAAGCAAAAACATAAAGGTGCCATGAAAGTCAATAAGTTGTTACATAGACCTGATCGTTTAATCGGTCTAATTTTATTAGGCAATAACTTTGTCAATATTCTCGCCTCATCATTGGCAACTGTAATAGCTATTAGAATAGGTAGCGAACATGAGGTTGATATTGCCACAGCCACTGCGGCTTCCGCTGCTATATTGACATTGATTGTATTAATTTTTTCTGAAGTCACGCCAAAAACACTGGCAGCAATCAAGCCAGAAGTCTTAGCCTTTCCTGCCGCGTATATTTACACCCCGTTATTAAAAATATTTTATCCTATCGTCTGGATAGTGAATTTAATCGCTAATTTATTGTTACGAATTGTCGGTGTTCATGTCTCTAAAAATAAACAAGACACTTTAGATAAGGACGAATTAAAAAGCATTCTTGCCGATGCCGACAACATTATGCCCGCACGTTATCAAAATATGCTGCTGGGTATTTTGGATTTGGAATCGGCAACGGTTAGAGACATTATGACACCGCGCAATGAAATTATCGGCATAGACTTAGATGATTCGATGGAAGAGATTTGCGAACAAATCCACCGCAGCCCCCATACTCGCTTGCCTGTTTATAAAACCAGTATCGACCGCGTCATTGGTTTTTTACATTTACGCAAGGTATTGTCATTGCTGAATGAAGAGGGTTTTGACAAGAAAAAAATGATTGATGGCTTGATTAAGCCATCATTTATTCCAGCAAGTACATCCTTGCATAAACAAATGCAAAGTTTTAAGGTTCAACGTCTGCGTATTGGTTTGGTGGTTGATGAATATGGTGATGTGCAAGGTTTAGTGACGCTGGATGATTTATTGCAGGAAATTGTTGGCGAGTTAATTACCGAAGAGGCGGATGTAAAAGAGCAAACTGATGGAAGTTATTTGATTGATGCTAGCGTCACCGTTCGTGAGCTTAATCGTATTACCCACTGGACATTACCGACCGAAGGGCCTAAAACGCTTAATGGCTTGATTATTGAGTTTATGGAAACCATTCCTGACTCAGGAACAAGCTTAAAATTGCACGGCTATTTTGTAGAAATTATTGAATGCGATAAAAATACCATTCGCTTAGTTAAATTTCACCCGCCAAAATAACATCTTAGGAACGTGCATGAAATAACTTGAGCAAACTTATTTAAAATAAATAAGTGGCTTTAGACCTCCGAGGTCTTGAAGACCTCGGAGGTCTGTTCCTCATCAAATTATGATAGAGAAGTTGACTAACTTATTTCGTGCATGTTCTTTAGATAGCGAGAAATAAATAATCGCCCCATTGTAAATTTTATAACCATGAAGCACATGAAGAGCATGGAGAAAAACCTTCATGATCTTCATGTGCTTCATGGTAGATTATTAATTTCTGAGTTCCTTAAGCGAGATAGAGACGCGATATTTCGCGTCTCTAAAACTTATAAAGCTATTGTGGTGGTGGCGTTTGAGTCCCACACGTTCCTTGACCACATTTCCCTTGTCCGCATTTTCCCTCTTCCTGATTAGCCGTTTCCATATAAGGATTCGATAACTCAGTGATTTCAAAAAGATTGCTATCTGTTTCAAAAG
>WTBX01000208.1 GCA_013138855.1 Methylococcaceae bacterium | reverse complement strand
TTTAAGGCTTTTAATTCCACACACAATTTATTGGGAATATATTCGACGGTAATCGTCGCAAAATCAGGCTGCCCTGTTTTTGGACAAAGACAGGTAAATTCTGGCACATCTATGCGAATCGTATAGTCACGCTGAGGTTGTGGATTTTCAAAGGTTTCTAAATCTTTACTAGGTTGGGTGGTCATATAAAGCTATCTCGTTTAAATTATAAAAATTAAATATTTACTCAAATAAAGTAACTAAGCAAATAAATATACTTGAATTTTAACATTATGGGACACAGTAAATCTTTTAAAAATTGTAACAACACAAGCGAGAACCGCAATCTTTAGTTGCTGTGAAATCTTTCGTATTCAATTTTAAGCAATGCGATTGAGGTTAAATTGATAGTCTTTTATTCTTTGATAGCACTATACTGATATAACTTTTAGTATTTTTTTAACCACCTTAAGTATTACCAATACTTTAATAAATTAAGGGTTTTGATGAAATTTGTTATCTCCTATCCTCAAACTAACTGGGACTACGCAAAGTTTAGATTTGACAGAATCGTAAAAGGTAAAGATCGTTCAAATGAAGTTTTCAAAGGTGAACCTGGTGGCAAACTCCAACTTTTAGAGCATCAAGGTGAATTGGGTAAAATTAAAATGCTCGAAGAAGTTTACCCTACTAAACCCTTTGGAATGGAATATGTTGAAGGTGAAGGTTTATATTTTATTTGTGGGCTGCCTTGTGCGGTAGATGGCGTTGCAGGCGATGAGCATATCGCCAGACTTAATGATAACGGCGAAATTGATTTAGAAATTCGCAGCCCCTTATTTAGTCAATTACGCTCTTTACGCCGTACAGAAAAAGGTTTATTAGTCACCGCCAGTGGCATTGATACTATACTAGAAGTTAATTTTAAAGGCGAAGTCATCTGGTCATGGTGGGCAACCGAAAGCGGCTATCCTAATGCTTATGGAGGCGGGGTTAGAAATCTTGATAAGCAAATGGATCATCGTCTTAAATGTTATTCAGGAAAATTACAAACCACCCACATGAATTCTGCGATTATTGATCCTTATGATGATAGTAAAATTTTAACGATTTTATTTTATCAAGGTTTAATGGCGCGTATAGATAGAAAAACGTTACAACATGAAATTGTTATTCGTGATTTGAATGGTGCGCATCATATTCGTAAACATTCAAGAGGCTATATGCTCTCTAATTCTCGAAAAGGTGAGGTATTAATTTTCGATAACAGTTTTAACTTGATCGACCATATACAAGGGACTAATTCACTTTTTCCTATAAAATGGGTACAAGATGCCTTTGAAATGCCAGAGGGTCAATCCCATTTAATTGCCGACTGTAATACGTTTAATTTACGTGAACGCGACATCAATGGTAAAGAGAAAAAATTTAATACTAAAATGCCTAATCGAATTTTTCAGATTGAACCCGTAGCTGATAATTTTTCATTTAAAGCGTTTAAAAATATTGTAAGTTCTTAAAAATATTAAGTTAGACATAACAGGATTAATGACTAAATAGGCACTCTATTTAGGGGGGAGAGAATTTAACTCCTTACTTAAAGAAGCGTGTTAATACTCAAATCATAAGGGCTTATCTCATCTTAAATTGTTAGCTCATAAACTCGATGTTCAATGAATAAAAATACGCTTTTTAATTACTTTTGCCTTCATTCAAGGAGTAAATGGTATGTATAAAAATATTCTTAAAGGTTGCTTGATTTCATTAGCAACTATGGGTGCAGCTTATGCTGATGAACCCTCAGAAAATACCGAGCAATGGTTGCGTGCCGCGCAAAACCCTCTTCTCCCAGTATTTAGTGTACCGTTTAATTATACCTTTCATGGTAGTGCTAATAATGGCGATGTCTCTATTTTTGCCTTAGAACCAATCATGCCTATTAAACTTGGTTCAGTTAACATTATTAATCAGCTTTCGTTAAGAATTCTTGATACTGATGGCGGCATTACTGGAATAGAAGAATTACCGCAACTTTATGCCTCAAATTCGGCAACAGGTTTAGCTGATACTTACTTTACCTCCTATATCTCACCTGCTAATAGTGGTGATTTTCAATGGGGAATAGGGCCTACATTTATGTTTCCATCCGACCATCCTAAAAGGGAACTAGGTAGCGGAAAATTTAGTTTAGGACCTGCGGCAATGCTTGTAAAGCAAACGGATTCATGGACATTAGGGCTTAGGGTCAAACAACTCTGGTCTATTATAGGTAGTAATGGTCGCTCTGACATCAGTCAAATGACTGTTGAACCTTTTGCCAGTTATAACCTTGATCAAGGCTGGTACTTAAGCACTAATATGGATATGATTTCCAATTGGAATTCAACGTCTAATAACCGCTGGACAATTCCTATCGGTGCAGGTGTTGGTAAAGTGTTTAATTTAAGTGATTATGCGATTAACGCTAAAGTTGGGGGCTATTACAATGTTGACCGACCTGATCAAGCACCTGATTGGTCAATGAACTTCACATTGCAATTCATGCTTCCTGATTGGTATTGATTTTATATAAATCTCTAAGGCTATCGGCTTCACCGTTCAGCTTTTGAAGCGAACGGTTAAAATTTTTAGCAATGATAGCCTCTGCAAGCCTAACTAATTTTCTGTAACCTATTAATTTTAAGAATCTGACTATTAACGCTTCCGCTGCCAACCAAACCTCAACGCCTAAACGTATTTTAATTCTCGCTCCGTCGTGGGTCGGTGATATGGTTATGGCTCAAAGCTTGTTTATACGTCTAAAGCAACAACAGCCTGATTGTCAAATTGATGTTTTAGCTCCTACATGGACTTACGCCTTATTAGCAAGAATGCCAGAAGTATCTAAGGCTTTGCCGATGCCTGCGCTTGCTAGAGGGCAGTTAGGACTCGTAGAACGTATTAAACTAGGCAAGAGTTTACGCGCCAATAATTATCAACAAGCGATTTTATTACCTAATACATGGAAATCTGCATTGATTCCATTTATTGCGAAGATTCCATTACGAACAGGCTATATTGGCGAATGCCGTTGGGGATTACTTAATGATATACGCCGTTTAGATAACGCACTGCTAACACAAACCGTACAGCGTTTTGTTGCCTTGGCAGAATATCCACACATAAACAAAGTGCTGATTTGTCCTGCACCGCAGCTTAAATTTGATGAGGAACAACGGCAACAAACGATTGAAAAGTTTAATTTAACACCGACCAACAAAATTTTAGCACTATGCTCAGGTGCAGAATATGGCGAGGCAAAACGCTGGCCTGCAAGTCATTATGCTGAGGTCGCGCGTATTAAATTACAACAAGGCTGGCAGGTTTGGTTGTTAGGGTCACAAAAAGATAGCGTAGTCGCCGCACAAATCAATCAACTTAATGATAATAACTGTATTGATTTCACAGGAAAAACCAACATCAGCGAAGCCATTGATCTATTAGCCTTAGCGGATACGGTGATTAGTAATGACTCTGGGTTAATGCATGTTGCCGCTGCGTTAGATAAAAACATCATTGCCATTTATGGCTCATCTGACCCGCATTTCACCCCGCCGTTATCGGCAAAAGCAAAAATCATCAGCTTAGGGCTAGAATGCTCGCCTTGCTTTCAACGAGAATGTCCTTTAACGCATACAAACTGCTTAGTTAATATCACCCCACAACAGGTGATTAACCAGATAAATAATTAAAGGAAGAATGTTAATTTCGGGTGACTAAATTTACGAGGCCTGAATATTCACTAACAATCGCAAGACTACTTATTACGACAGGAACAAACCAAAAAATAAAAGAATGTTTCATAAAATAGGGATTATAAGAATCTTAAACTTAGACTGTGTGAGCATTATTAAAATAAAAATCTCGAAAATTTAGTTAATATCGTTAATAATAGTCAGTTCGATAAAAATACACGGTGAATTCTACCAGTTATGAAGCTGGAAAAAATCAAACTTTCGGGTTTTAAATCTTTTGTTGACCAAACCACTATCCCTGTCGATGGTAATTTAACCGCGATTGTAGGGCCTAATGGCTGTGGTAAATCAAATATTATTGATGCAATTCGTTGGGTCATGGGCGAAAGCTCTGCCAAGCATTTGCGCGGTAGTAATATGGCGGATGTGATCTTTAATGGTTCCTCTACACGTCAACCTGTGAGTATGGCTTCCGTCGAATTGATTTTTGATAATAGCGAGGGCAAGGTTGGTGGTGAATATGCTGAGTATGCCAAACTGGCGATTAAACGTCAGGTTAACCGCGAAGGACAATCTCAATATCTATTGAATGGTTCACGCTGTCGTCGTAAAGATATTACTGATTTGTTTTTAGGGACAGGTTTAGGCGCGAGAAGTTATGCGATTATCGAGCAAGGCACGATTTCGCGGATGGTGGAATCTAAACCCGAAGATTTGCGTGTGCATATCGAAG
>WTBX01000075.1 GCA_013138855.1 Methylococcaceae bacterium | reverse complement strand
CGCGTGAGCAAGATATTAATGTTTATGCGAGTTTCAATCATTTTTTTACCCGTGAGCTTAAAGACGGCGTAAGACCTGTCACCGCGCTTAATAATGGCATTGCATCACCTGCCGATGGCGTAGTCAGCCAGGCTGGCGCGATTAGTAACGGTGATATTTTTCAGGCAAAAGGTAAAAGTTTTACCGCGACAGATTTGCTCGGTGGGGACAGTAAACGTGCCGAAGTTTTTAATGACGGTATTTTTAGCACCATTTATTTATCGCCTAAAGATTATCATCGTATGCACATGCCTATAGATGGCACTTTAAAAGAGATGATTCATGTACCAGGTCGTTTGTTTAGTGTTAATGGCGCAACCGCTAACGCTGTGCCGCGTTTATTTGCGCGTAATGAGCGCGTGGTTTGTATTTTTGATACCGCTGTTGGTGAGATGGCTTTAGTGTTAGTCGGTGCAATTTTTGTTTCTAGTGTGGAAACAGTTTGGCATGGGGTGGTAACGCCTCCAAGTATTTCAAGCGTTCGTAGCTGGCAATATTCAGGTGATGATGCTCCACAGCTAAAAAAAGGTGAAGAAATGGGGCGTTTTAATATGGGTTCTACGATTATTGTTTTGTTTGGTAAAGATAAAGCACATTGGGAAGATGAGTTTGTTGCAGACAAAGCAGTTAATTTAGGTGAATTAATTGGTAAAATTTAGGTCAGTTTCAAAGCTGGCGTGAAAGATGTTCACGAAAAGTACGAAAATGTGACGAATATTCTTTCTTTAAAGAAATAACCGAAATATTTTTTTAACCATGAAGGGCATGAAGAACATGAAGTTTTAACAACTTTATCTTCATGTTCTTCATGTGCTTCATGGTGTAATAAATAGATGCTAATGCTCATTGCATAACACCCTAATTTAGTATATAGATATATTTTAATAACGATATGACTCCAAAAAGAAAAAAACGTTTAACCATTATTTTAGCTTTGGTTTTTGGTAGCAGTATAGCAATTGGTTTGACACTCTATGCCTTAGAGCAAAACATTAATTTATTTTATTCCACTTCGCAGATTGCCAAAGGCGAAGCTCCTAAAAATACGCGGATGCGTATTGGTGGCATGGTCGTTGATGGCAGTGTCGAGCGTTCGACTAAATCGTTAGAAGTCGCGTTTAAGCTCACTGATTATGAGACTCAAGTCAAAGTCGTTTTTACAGGCATTCTGCCCGACTTATTCCGCGAAGGACAAGGCATTATTGCCCAAGGCGAATTAGATGCTAACGGTGTCTTTCAAGCCGATGAAGTCTTGGCTAAACATGATGAGAACTATATGCCCCCAGAAATTGCTGAAACTATGAAGAAAAAAGTAGAGGCGGCACAATGATTCCAGAAATCGGTGAGTTTGCTTTAATTATTTCCCTGTGTTTGTCCGTCGTGTTAGCCGCCGTTCCTCTCTATGGAACCGTCGTTAATAATCAATTATGGATGAATTTTGCAAAACCGTTAGCGCGTGGACAATTTTTATTTTTATTAATTAGCTTTATTTGTCTCGCTTATTCCTTTTCAATTGATGATTTTTCCGTCACCTATGTCGCTAACCATTCCAATAGCCAATTACCACTACAATTTAAAATTAGTGCGGTTTGGGGCGGGCATGAAGGCTCCTTATTATTATGGGCATTTATTTTAAGTGGCTGGACAGTAGCCGTGAGTATCTTTAGCCGCTCTTTACCCTTAGATATGTTGGCGCGAGTCCTCTCAGTCATGGGGATGATAGCGGTCGGTTTTATTTCTTTCTTATTATTCACTTCCAGCCCTTTCGGACGTTATTTACCACGTTTTCCTGAAGATGGTGCCGACTTAAATCCTCTCTTGCAAGATTTCGGGCTTATCGTACATCCCCCTATGTTATATATGGGTTATGTCGGTTTTTCAGTCGCTTTTGCCTTTGCGATTGCCGCATTATTATCAGGACGTTTAGATGCAGCTTGGGCAAGGTGGTCAAGACCGTGGACAAATGTCGCGTGGGCTTTTTTAGGGGGCGGTATTACTTTAGGCAGTTGGTGGGCATATTATGAGCTTGGCTGGGGCGGTTGGTGGTTTTGGGATCCTGTCGAAAATGCTTCATTAATGCCGTGGTTAGTTGGTACAGCCTTAGTACATTCTTTGGCGGTAACTGAAAAACGGGGTGTTTTTAAGAGCTGGACTTTATTACTAGCGATTTTTGCATTTTCATTAAGTCTACTAGGTACATTTTTAGTTCGCTCAGGTGTTTTAACCTCAGTACATGCCTTTGCCTCAGACCCAGAGCGCGGATTATATATCTTAGTTTTATTAATTATAAGCATTGGCGGCTCGTTAACTTTATATGCCTTTAAAGCTCCCAATGTAAAAAGTGAATCTCAATTTTCCGCGATTTCCCGCGAAACCTTATTATTAATTAATAACGTCTTCTTAACAGTGATGGCAATGACGGTATTATTGGGAACGCTCTACCCCTTATTATTAGATGCTTTAGGCGGTGGTAAAATTTCTGTAGGCCCTCCTTATTTTAATGCTGTCTTTGTGCCAATCATGAGCCTGATGGCATTAGCAATGGGCGTATCAATGGCGGTTAGATGGCGACAAAGTAACACAGAAACTATTATCCAAACTTTATGGAAGCCATTAGTAGCAAGCCTAATTATCGGTTTAGCTTTTCCTTTTTTATACGGTGATGGTTTTGATTTTTCAGTGTTTATAGGAATAAGTATTAGTTGCTGGATATTGGCAACGACAGGCTTGGAATTTGTCATGAAATTTCAACATAGCACTTCATACTGGGATAGGCTCAAAAAACTATCATTAAGTTATTACGGCATGATGTTTGCCCATATCGGCATTGCGGTGGTGGCGATCGGCATTACTTTAGTTTCGGTTTATAGCGAAGAGCGCGATATGCGTATGGAAGCAGGTGATACTGTAGAATTAGCAGGCTATTTATTTGAATTTAAAGGTACAAAGGTTGTGAAAGGTGCAAATTATATGGCGGATCAAGGAATTTTAATTGTCACTAAAGATGGCGAAGCGATAACAGAATTAAACCCTGAAAAACGCCAATATACCGTTAAACGTTCGATGATGACCGAAGCAGATATAGATCCAAGTTTATGGCGTGATTTATATGTAGCTTTAGGCGAGCCTTTAGATGAAAATGGCACTGCATGGGCGGTGAGAGTGCATTACAAACCTTTTGTGCGCTGGTTATGGCTAGGAGGCTTTTTAATGACTTTAGGAGGTTTGCTGACGGTCGCTGATAAGCGTTATCGTAAAAAAACTTTGTAGGAGTGAGATGGAGGCGCGACTTTTAGTCGCGCACGAAGTTTTGCGCATGAGTTTTAACAGGCGCATATTTTATTCTGTTAAATCTATAGGTTTTGACGATGCTTTAGGTCTCGTGCGCGACTTGAAGTCGCGTCTCCGTATATTTGAAACTGCATAGCTCAGTTCAATATAATTAATCGAGATCGAAATCCTCTAACAACGATTCAACCTCTTCAATACTTAAATCACAGCCTTCTGCACTATCTTTTACCTGTTTTTTAAAGAGTAAGCTGGTTGATTCACGATCCATTTCCTTAACGGCATAATCATTTAACAATTTGCAATCTTGCTGCATTTTAGCTTCCGCTTGCAACAATTCCTCATATTCATCCGCTTCAAGCTCTGTACCTGATAACATCATCACTTGAGTGGAAATAGCATTTTGGCGTTTAAAAACCGATTCTACATATTCCGCAGTACTTTCATACTCAAATATTTCATTAAAAACAGCGCAGCCTGTCAAACCATTTAAACTTAACAATACCCCATAAAAAGCATATCGTTTTAAACTTCTTTTTATCATAAACTGTACAATTTTATTAAGAATGTGTGCCAAATAATTTATGAAAATTGGCTGTTGACTGAGCGGCAATTTCTTCGACCGTACAGCCGCGCAACTCGGCTAAATGTTCAGCAACATAAGGTACATACGTTGGATAATTAGGCTTTCCTCTAAACGGTACAGGGGCTAAATAAGGTGAATCCGTTTCAATCAAAAATTTATCCGCAGGAACGAGCTGAGCGACTTCTTTAATTGCCAGCGCATTTTTAAAGGTCACAATGCCCGAAAAAGAAATATAAAAATTAAGTTCTAAGGCTTTTTTAGCAAATTCCCAGTCTTCGGTAAAACAATGAATAATTCCCCCGACTTCATCCGCCCCTTCTTTTTTCAAGACATCTAAGGCATCATGTCCTGCTTCACGCGTGTGAATAATCAATGGTTTATTTAAGGTTTTTGCGACTTTGATATGGGTTTTAAAGCGTTGGTGTTGCCACGTTAAATCACCACTACTACGAAGATAATCAAGCCCTGTTTCACCAATGGCAATCACTTTATCGTTTGCAGCTAATTCTAATAATCGCTGCTCAGTAGGCTCTTCACCTTCATCGACATTTGGATGCACACCGACTGATAGAAAAATTTCAGGATAATCTTTAACCAATTCCACCATCGCAGGGTAGGATTCTAAATCTATCGAAATACAGAGCATTTGTTGAACTTGCTGCTGTTTTGCCTCCTGCACGAATAAAGAAAAATCATTTTGATAAGGGGCTAAATCAATACGATCAAGATGACAATGAGAGTCTATAAACATAAAAGTGTTGTTAATAATGGTTAATTGATAAGGGTTAATTATCAATTGCTACATAGTGTGGGTGGCGCGATCTAGCTCTAAAGCTCCCGCTAGGTAAGTTTCAATTTTATTTTTAACGACTCCCGAATCTTTGTCGCTAAGTTGAATACCAACGCCCGCAACTCTATTACCATCACAGCCTTCTGGGGTTTTCCAGATAACCGTTCCTGCAAGCGGTACACGTTCTTTTTCATCCATTAACGCCAGTAACATAAAAACTTCTTCACCCATTCTATAAGGGCGTTTAGTAGGAATAAATAAACCACCATTTGTAATAAAAGGCATATAAGCTTTATAAAGTAGTTTTTTTTCTTTAATCGCGATTGTTGAAATACCCGATTGTTTTTTAGGTGCTTCTGCCATCTTTATCCACCTTGATTAAGTTGTGACCATAAAATTAATAACTCTTCAAACATTAACTGTTTGTTGATTGAAGTATCCAGTTTTTGTTTACTTTGCAATAAAGCATCATAAAAACGGTACAAGTCTTTTAAGTTTAGCTTAGCCGCTAATTCCTGCAAAGCAGTTTCTAAATCTGGATTATACCGGTTAGCCGCTTCGGTACGATGAGTGCATTTAATCATATCGACTACCCACGCTATCATCCAAAAAATAATCGCGCTAAGTTGCTGTTTATGCCATTGTTCTGCAATTTCAATGGGGTTTGCTTTGTTGTGGGCGATATTTATCCAGTCATTAAAACATTGCTGACGCATTGGTAACGTCCCCGCCGCTGCATAATCTTTTGCTAATAGAGGCGCACCTTGTGCTAAATTTAATAAGATTTCTGCATTAGTGATTTGCTGTGTATTTAACCATGCTTGAGCGGTTTGCATATCTGGTTTAGTCACTAGCATTTTTTGACAGCGACTTAAAATCGTTGCTGGTAATTTTGCGGTGCTTTCGGTGAGCAAAATCATGCAGGTGCGCTCATTAGGCTCTTCTAAACATTTAAGAAAAGCATTTGCCGATGCATTATTTAATTTGTCGGCTGGATTGATTAATACTACTCTATAACTGTCAAACTGGGGTTTTAAGGCTAATTTAATAATTAAAGCGCGAATCGCATCAATACCAATGACTTTACCCTCTTCTTCTGGAGTAATGGTGATAAAGTCAGGATGGGTTTCAGCACGAAAAAGCTTACAGCTATTGCAGTGTCCACAGCCCTGCCCTGTTGTTAATCGACTAGAACATAACAAGGATTTTGCAAACTGTGTTGCTAATGATTGCTTACCTAGCCCTTTTGAGCCATTGATGAGTAATGCTTGCGGGACTCTCTGCTGATTAAGGTAGCGATTAAACAATTCCCAATTCGCTTGCTGCCACGGAAAAAATTCATCCATTAGCTTAATGAGGTGAGTAAGTGTTTAATCGCTTGCTGTACTTCTTCCAAAGGTAAAGCGGCATTGATGATTTTAATACGTTGAGGATAGTCTTCTGCTTGTTTTAAAAACGCGCTACGAACATCATTAAAAAAGGTTAATTGTTCATTTTCAAAGCGATCTAAGGCGGCACGTTTTTTTGCGCGTGTCATTCCTAATTCAACTGGCGCATCGAATAACAAGGTTAAATCAGGTCTTAATTGCTGTTGTACAAAATCTTCTAACCAACTAATCGTGTTTGATGCTATCTTGCGTCCGCCACCTTGATAAGCATAGGTTGAATCCGTGAAGCGGTCGCATAATACCCATTGTCCCTTCGCTAAAGCTGGTTTAATGACATTATTAAGGTGCTGCGCTCTGGCGGCGAACATTAATAATAATTCGGTTTGTTCAGCAATGACTTCTTCATTATTTTCTAACAATAATTGACGAAGTTTTTCTGCTAAAACCGTACCACCAGGTTCGCGGGTTACGATGACTTCAATTCCCTGCTGTGTTAATAAATTTTTAATGA
>WTBX01000234.1 GCA_013138855.1 Methylococcaceae bacterium | reverse complement strand
AAAGTATAAAAATTCAGGGCTTGAATTTTATGATTAAAACTAGAACTAACTCAATATTTTTGTACTCTATTGTTTAAAGTGAGAACTGCTTAATTGATTGCTGCTTTAAACCTATGGTATAAAACTTAAAACTAAATGTGCAAAGCTTATAAATAACATTTGGTTTTAGAGTAGGGAACAAATTAAATAAAACCTTATTAGTTAAAAAATTATACGATTTATGTAGCTAAATGCTTACCCGTGGCGGGCTACAGATTATTTTGGCGGGTTTTTAAGGAGAGTAATTATGAAATCTATTTTATATGCAGCCGCCTTGATGGTGGGTATGTTCGGTGTAGTCAGTAATGCTTCAGCTTATGCTTCATTAGCTATTGATAGCAACCAAGGAAGTCGTTGGGGTTATTCTTATGACTATGATAATGCTTATGATGCTGATCAACGTGCTTTGAATGAGTGTGGTCAGGGTTGTCGAGTGGTTAAAAACTTTGCGACAGGTTGTGGTGCTTATGCAGCTGACCAGTCTTATGGTGGTACAGCTTATGGTTGGGGGACTGCGTCTTCTGAGCATCAAGCCAAAAATATTGCTTTGAAATATTGCAGACAATATGGCGGTACAGAATGTATTGTTAGAGTATGGGCTTGTAATAGTTATTAAGCTTCTGTTCTCTATATTAATAATGGAAGAGCCGATTTGTTCGGCTCTTTTTATTTAATGCGTAGAGTGATTAACCAAAATTGAGTTTTGCCTCTAAATCATTACGCGAATCAGCATTTCTTAAAGCCTCTTCTCTACTAATTTTTCCATCGTTGAATAACTCACATAAAGCATCATCAAATATTTTCATGCCTTTAGTGCCGCTTGTGTTCATTGCATCTTTAACTTCATTTAATTCGCCTTTTAAAATTAAATTAGCAATATGAGGTGTATTAATCATAACTTCAATTGCTGCGCAACGTCCTCCTTTTATAGTAGGAATAAGGCGTTGAGAAATAACAGCATTTAAATTGCCCGCCATATCCATAAAAAGCTGTTTGTGCCGTGTTTGCGGAAACATGTTGATAATTCGCTCCATTGCCTGATTCGCATTATTAGCGTGCATGGTAGAAATACATAGATGCCCAGTATTAGCAAGCTCCAAACCTGCTTCCATAGTTTCTTGATCCCGAATTTCACCAATTAAAATAACATCAGGCGCTTCGCGTAGACAGGCTTTTAAGGCTCTGGCATAAGAGGCGGTATCGACACCGACTTCACGTTGATTAACAATCGACTTTAAGTTTGGGTGTGAAAACTCAACAGGATCTTCAATGGTTAGAATATGACCTGGTGAATTGGCATTACGATGGTTAATCATCGCCGCCAAAGTGGTTGATTTTCCTGAACCTGTTCCACCGACCATTAATAATAAACCGCGTTTTTCCATGATTACTTCGGTTAAAATTTCAGGCAAACCTAGCTGTTCGGCAGTAGGAATTTCAGAGGGAATCAAGCGCATGACCAGTCCAACAGTTCGACGTTGATAAAAGGCATTAGCCCGAAATCTCGCGCTTCCACATGGTAAGGCTATAGCAAAATCAAGGTCTTTAGTCTCTTCAAACTCCTTTTTTTGTTCTTCATTCATAATACCTAACGTTCCAGAGCGAGTTAGTTCTGGTGTTAACAAGTATTTATCTAAAGGAATGGCTATACCTGAAATTTTCGCTTTAACCGCTGAGTCAACGGTCAAAAATAAATCTGAGCCATCAAGTTCTAGCATTTTTTGAAGATAAGGAAGAATATCTAAATCACCTTCTGGAGCTTTACCTAAAACCTCATAAGATTTTTCTTCTTGAGAGGCGGCTTTAGCTTGGGGCTTATTTTCTTCTTCTGCTTTTGACATCCCTAAGTCTAAAAAACCATCCTCATCTTCATCCTCTGCTTTTTCTGGTTCTCTCTCTTCCTTTCGTTCTGGTACTAACTTTACCTCTGCGGCTTTAGGCGAAATCATCATGCTTAAACCAAGACCTTCTATCTCCATTTTTACATCGAAGCGATTGCCATCATCACTCATATAAATTGATTCTAGTGTTTTGTATTTAATTAGTGCTTGTTTTTGTTCAACGCTGATTAAGTTAAAGGCAATCTGCTTAATGAGCTTGACATCCAAAGGATTTTTACCAATAGCTTTATCTTGACCAGCCAAACGTAAAACGGGAGGAGAACCTATTTTGAAGGTTAGATTCTCTCCATTTTTTTCGAGCATTAATTTTAAGTAAGCTGCTATATCCATTTTTCTTGATTATTAATTGTTAATTATTAATTGCTAATTAATTAGCCGCCTTAACCTTTGACAACACCACTGTCTGAATTTTCTTCGTCATCTTCATCTTCATCTTCTTCTTTTGATTCTAATGAGAATCCTCCGCCTCCTAAATCACCGCCTTCGTCTAATTTTATTGATAATCTTAATTCATTAGCTGAATCGGCATTTTTTAAAGCTTCGTCCTGAGTAATTTTGCCAGCCTTAAATAAATCAAATAAAGCCTGATCAAAGGTTTGCATTCCTAATTCTCTTGATTTTGCCATAATAGGTTTAATGCCTGCAACATCACCTTTAGCGATTAGATCTGATATTAACGGTGTATTAATTAAAATTTCAATGGCTGCACAGCGTCCCCCACTGACCGTTTTAATTAAACGCTGTGAAACAATTGACCGCAAGTTTGCCGATAAATCCAGCATTAATTTTTGTTGGGTTTCTGTAGAGAAAAAGCCTAAAACCCGATCAATTGCTTGGTTGGCATTGTTTGCGTGTAAGGTTGCCATCGCTAAATGACCTGTTTGCGCAAATTCCATCCCGAAGTTCATGATTTCCGCATCACGAATTTCTCCGAGTAAAATAACATCGGGAGCTTGGCGTAAAGTATTATGCAAGGCGGACTCCCAACTTTCAGTATCCACTCCAACTTCGCGCTGCATAATGACACAATTTTTATGCGGATGAACGTATTCAATCGGATCTTCAATAGTAATGATATGACCATAGCTATTGGCATTACGATGGTCAATTAATGCTGCCATAGTGGTTGATTTACCTGAACCTGTACCACCAACCATGATAATTAGACCATTTTTGGCCATGATTATATCTTTTAAGATAGGAGGTAGTCCTAACTTGTCAAAATTAGGTACTTCTGCGGCAATCACTCGCATCACCAGTCCCTGACAGCCCTGTTGTACATAAGCATTTACCCGAAAACGGCATAATCCTTGTGGCGCAATCGCAAAATTACATTCCTGTGATGCTTCAAACTCTTTAAGCTGTTTGTCATTCATGATGCACTGAGTAAGTGCCTTAGAATCATTAGCTGATAAAGGTTGTTTGGTTACAGGTACCATTTTACCTTTAATTTTCATCGCTGGCGGAAACCCAGCAGTAATAAATAAATCTGAGCCATCTTTCTGCAACATTGCTTTAAGTAACTTAAGCATGATGGACATTGCTTCATCTCTTTCCATTTTTATCCTCTTTTTATTGTTCGCCTAAATGCAGAAAGGTCGAATAGTTATAATGTGCTGGATTTTACTTGCATGATTGCAATTGATTCTAGTGCTAATGTTAGCATCATATTTTCTGTTTAACAGCGTATAATACGCTCTTTTTGACGTTTAAAAACTAAATGAGTAAGCAAATAAAAGCCGTCGCCTTAATTTCTGGCGGTCTGGATTCTATGTTAGCGGCACAAACCGTTATAAATCAAGGGGTACATGTTGAAGGCATCAACTTTTTCACAGGTTTTTGTGTAGAAGGTCATACCCACGCGATTAAAAAGAAAGATAAAGCCAAGCCTAAGCGCAACAATTCTTTATGGGTTGCCGAGCAGTTAGGGATGAAACTGCATATTGTCGATGTCATCGAAGAATATAAAGATGTGCTGATTAATCCTAAACATGGTTATGGCGCGAATATGAATCCGTGTCTGGACTGTAAAATTTTTATGGTCAATAAAGCCAAGCAGTGGATTCAAGAAAATGACTTTGATTTCATTATTACGGGTGAAGTCATAGGGCAGCGTCCTATGTCGCAACGCAAAGAAACTATGCCTATAGTAGCGCGTGAATCAGGCGCGGATGATTTATTAT
>WTBX01000007.1 GCA_013138855.1 Methylococcaceae bacterium | reverse complement strand
TTCAAATAAAGCATTATTACCTGCAATCAAGCGTATTTCTAGCAAGCTGGTCATTACGGTCTGGTCGCCTATCGCTGCTTGCACAGATTCTGCAACCGTACGCACACTAAGACCTGGGTTTAAACCTATATCCCATAAAAAATTGCTAAAGAGTGATAGTTTTTCTTGATAACTTTCTAGTTCCGAATCATCTAGCAATATCAATATATCTAAATCAGAATAAGGAAATAGCTCGCGCCGGCCATAACCGCCGACCGCGAGAAGAGAAAAGTTTTGTGCATTATTCTCAACAAAATGTTTCCAGATAGTTGTTAATAAAACATCTATGAAACTGGCTTTGAGGCGCAATAATTCTAAGACCGATTCATGTGGGTTAAATTGCTGTTTTAATATTTCCGCCTGTTCTTTAATCAAGGTTTTAAACGCAACAATAGGCTTATCTGCTGCAAATAATTTAACAATTTCCGCTTCGGTTTTCATGCTATAGCTCTTCGGCGCGTAAAGTTAAAATTTCATAGCCAGTATCCGTAACTAAAATGGTGTGTTCCCATTGTGCAGATAAGGAGCGATCTTTGGTGATTGCTGTCCATTTATCGCCTAAAACTTTAACCTGACGTTTCCCCATGTTAAGCATCGGTTCTATCGTAAAAATCATCCCTGCTTTAAATGCTTCCCCTGTTCCTGCTTTGCCATAATGCATAACATGTGGCTCTTCATGAAAGTCTTTTCCCACGCCATGACCACAAAACTCACGCACCACAGAGTAGCGATTCGCATGAGCATGTTTTTGAATCGCATAGCCAATATCACCAAAGGTATTGCCAGGTTTAATCTGCTCTATCCCTAAAAATAAAGCTTCTCTCGTCACAGTTATCAGTTTTTTAGCAAAAGGCGTGACATCACCAATACAAAACATTTTACTGGTGTCACCATGATAACCATCTTTAATCACGGTAATATCAATATTAATAATATCGCCTTTTTTAAGCTTTTTATCATTAGGTATTCCATGACAAACCTGTTGATTTACTGAGGTGCAAATTGATTTTGGAAAACCGCGATAATTTAAGGGAGCAGGGATGGTATGTTGAACATTAACCATATAATCATGGCACAGCTCATTGAGTTCATTGGTAGTTACCCCCTCAACAACATGAGGCACAATCATCTCTAAAACTTCTGCTGCAAGTTTGCCTGCGACACGCATTTTTTCAATTTCATCGGCGGTTTTAATAAGGATACTCATAAAAATTTTGGGCTATGTGGGTTAATGTCAAAACAAGGAACAAAAAGACAAAAGATTGTAATTAGGAATTTTAAGCAATCAACTTATCATAAAAGTTACAAAAAAGTACGGAGAAATCATGAAATAACATTCGCTTTCTCAATAATGAAACCTTTGATAAACCCCTTAATTATTAAGGCTGTAAATAAAAATAGTCTTATAAAATAAATAGATATAAAAATATAGCCGTATTTCTTTTTAAATTCTCTTCGTTATTAATTACTGAGTTTACCAGAGAATTTATTGGTATAAAAAGTAAAATATGGTATAAAGGCAAGTTCATTTTTATATTAATACTCACATTTATCGACACGGTTGGTAGGGTGCTTGTTGTAAAACAGGTTGCCAAGCGGGATAGGTGGAGGCGTAACCCAAAGTCGTTACACAAAACGACTTAATACTTAGGAGAAAATAATGGCAGCAGTGTCAATGCGTCAAATGTTAGAAGCCGGTGTACATTTTGGTCACCAAACTCGTTACTGGAACCCAAAAATGGCAGGTTATCTGTTCGGGGCGCGTAACAAAATTCATATCATTAACTTAGAGCAATCGCTTCCTTTGTTTAATGATGCGTTGAATTACTTAGGTCAAACGACTGCAAATAAAGGTAATGTTTTATTTGTCGGTACTAAAAAAGCTGCGCGTAAAGCGGTTGCAGAACAAGCACTACGTTGTGGTATGCCTTATGTAAATCACCGTTGGTTAGGTGGAATGCTAACTAACTATAAAACGATTAAAAAATCTATTAATCGTCTTAAAGAATTAGAAGCGATGAAAGCTGATGGTTCTATGTATCAACGTTTCAACAAAAAAGAAGCGTTAGGCATGGATCGTGAGTTAGAAAAACTTGAGCGCAGCTTAGGCGGCATTAAAGATATGCGTGGCACACCTGATGCCATTTTCGTATTGGATGTTGGTTATGAAAAAAATGCCATTGCTGAAGCGAAAAAATTAGGGATTCCTGTCGTAGGTATTGTTGATTCAAACAACTCACCTGAAGATGTCGATTACGTTATTCCAGGTAATGATGACTCTATCCGTGCGATTAAGTTATATTGCGAAGCCGTTGCTACTTCAATCATTGACGCTAAAGCAGTGGTACAAGGTGGCGCAAAAGAAGGCGACTTTGTAGAAGCGGTAGAAGCTCCTAGCGAACAAGCATAAATACGGCTTTCCTTATGAAAGTTCATAAGGGAATGCCCACAAAAACGCCTCCTGCTCGGAGGCGTTTTTACAGTCAAGAACACAGAGGAAAAAATAATGAGTAGTATTGCCGCAATGGTAAAAGAACTGCGTGAAAGAACGGGTTCTGGTTTATTAGAATGTAAAAAAGCCTTAGCAGCCGCTGATGGCGATATGGAAACCGCCATTGAAAACATGCGTAAAGCAGGGCTTGCAAAAGCTGATAAAAAATCTAGCCGTATTGCTGCCGAAGGGATTGTTGGCGTTAAAGTCAGTGCTGATGGAACAAGTGCTGCTATGGTTGATGTTAATTCTGAAACCGACTTTGTTGCTAAAGGCGAAGATTTTATAGCTTTCGTCAACGATGTGACTGAGTTAGTCTTAAATAATGACATTGACTCTAATGAAGCCTTGCTTGCTGCATCATTAACTTCAGATGAAACCGTTGATGGAAAGCGTCGTTCCTTAATTGCAAAATTAGGCGAAAATATTTCAATCAGACGTTTTGAAAAATATACCTCGGCAACAGGCGGTAACGCATGTTACCTACACGGTAGCACCATTGGCGTATTAGTCGAATTAGCTGACAACAATCCAGCATTAGGTAAAGACATTGCCATGCACGTTGCGGCAATTAAGCCACAATGTATTGCAGAAGCCGATGTTTCTGCCGACGTGATTGCGAAAGAAAAAGAAATCATTGCTGGACGTATCAAAACGGAAGGCGAAGAAAGCGGCAAAGTTAAACCTGATGAAATCATTGAAAAAATGGCAACAGGTCGTATTAAAAAATTCCTAAGCGAAATTACTTTAAACGGACAGGCGTTTGTTAAAGATGACAAAACGACTGTCGGTGCTTTAGTAAAATCAAAAGGAACTTCTGTCGTACGTTTCACTCGCTTTGAAGTGGGTGAAGGTATTGAGAAAGTAGAAGAAGATTTTGCGGCTGAAGTAATGGCGCAAGTCAACGCTTAAAAAATGTACTGTAGGCAACTCGTAGAAGTTTATCAAACTAATGGGAGTTGCCTTCTTTATTTTAAGATGAAATAAGGGCGTTCAACACACAATTGAACATGACGACACAACCGTAACCAAAGTGGATATTCGATTATGACTAAATTGATTTGCAAAAGAATTTTACTGAAATTAAGCGGTGAAGCTTTAATGAGTAAAACAGGCGGCAGCATAGATGCCGACATTGTTAAACGACTCGCTTTAGAGATTAAAGAGCTTTGCGACGCGGGGCTAGAAGTCGGTTTAGTCATAGGCGGAGGCAATATTTTACGCGGAGCGCAAAAAGCTTCAGAAGGGCTAAACCGTGTCACTAGCGACCAAATGGGAATGTTGGCAACCGTCATTAACGCACTTGCGTTGCAAGATGCCTTAGAGTTTGTCGGTCAACCTGCCCGCGTGATGAGCGCGTTAAAAATCAATCAAGTTTGTGAAGACTATATTCGCCGTAAAGCGGTAGGTCATCTTGAAAAAGGACGTTTAGTTATTTTTGCCGCAGGAACAGGCAACCCCTTTTTTACCACCGATTCGGCTGCAAGTCTAAGAGCCATTGAAATTGATGCGCAATTAATGATTAAGGCAACCAAAGTAAAGGGTGTGTATTCTGCCGATCCCCTTAAATACCCCGACGCAGTATTTTATCCAACATTAACCTATGATGAAGCCATTGACCAGCGTTTAAATGTAATGGATACCACCGCATTAGTGCTATGTCATGATAATAACCTACCTATGCGTGTGATGAATATTTTTGAAGAGGGTGCGTTAATGCGCCTAATGCAGGGCGAAGAAATCGGCTCTTATATTGAACGAGGAAAAGATAAATGATTAATGATATTCAGCAAGATGCCTCCGCTCGTATGGCAAAAAGCATTGAAGCCTTAAAAAATACCTTCAGTAAAATTAGAACAGGTAGAGCGCATCCTAGTCTTTTAGATCAAATCGTAGTGTCTTACTACGGGACAGACACGCCTTTATCGCAAGTCGCAAATGTTGCGACCGAAGACTCAAGAACGCTTAAGGTTACCCCGTGGGAAAAACCTCTTGTCGGCGCGATTGAAAAAGCGATCATGGCCTCTAATTTAGGTTTAAATCCTGCCACAACAGGCACAGTGATTCGTATCCCTTTACCTCCTTTAACCGAAGAGCGTCGCCGTGACTTAGTTAAATTAGTTAAAGCTGAAGCGGAAAATGGTCGTATTTCGATTCGTAATGTTCGCCGTGATGCAAACTCAGAAGTCAAAGAAGCCTTAAAAGAAAAAATGGTTTCCAAAGATGAAGCACACGCAGGCGAAGAACAAATTCAAAAGCTGACTGATAAATTTATTCAAGAGATCGAAAAACAACTTGAACTAAAAGAAGCTGATTTATTATCTATGTAAACACTTTGCCCTATGACTGATGACTCCCAAGCAGCACCCAGTATTAATAACGGCAATCCACGCCATGTCGCCATCATCATGGATGGCAATGGTCGTTGGGCGCAAAAGCGTTTTATGCCAAGGGTTATGGGACATAGGGCAGGCGTAAAAGCCGTTAAAAATATTGTCGAATTCTGCGGCAAAGAAAAAATCGAAGTTCTATCATTATTCGCCTTTAGCAGCGAAAACTGGCGCAGACCCAAAGAAGAAGTGTCTTTACTGATGAAGTTATTTGTAACGACATTAAGTTCAGAAATAAAGAAATTACATCGAAACAACGTCAAACTTCTTTGCATTGGTGATAAAACTGCGTTTTCAACCGAATTACAAGCTAAACTCACAGAGGGTGAAAGCTTAACTCAAAACAATGATGGTTTAACGCTAGTGATTGCGGCAAATTATGGCGGCCATTGGGATATTTCTCAAGCAGCCACACAAGTTGCTGATAAAATTAGAAACGGTTTTTTATCCAATACCGTGATTACAGAAGAGCTTATTGCACAGCATCTTTCTACCGCAAGCTTACCAGAACCTGATTTATTTATTAGAACAGGGGGTGAGCAACGCATCAGTAACTTTCTTTTATGGCAACTTGCCTATACCGAGTTTTATTTTACGGCTGAACTTTGGCCAGATTTTTCCCCCGATTCATTACAAGAGGCGATTAATAGCTTCAAAGGTCGCCAAAGGCGTTTTGGACGCACTGGCGAACAAGTTATTAATCAACCCAACTCATTATAATTACTAAAAACAAGCCCTCCTAACATGTTATTACAGCGTATTATTACAGCGTCCATTTTAGCGTCTTTAATCGTGTCGGCAGTAATGTTTCTGCCTGCCGTCTACTTTTCTTTAGTCATCGGTGTTCTCGTTTTAATCGGTGCTTGGGAATGGACGTTTCTTATCAGTCTCGAAAAATTAACAACACGAGTTTTGTTTTTAGTTTCGTTAACTTTGCCAATGATAGGCATCACCTTTTGGACACAATTTTTAGAAATTATCGCACTTTTTTTTGAATGGCCAGGTGTTAGAGAATATTCAGGCTTAATCGAATGGACAGTCATTCCACCTATCTTATTCTGGGTAATAGTAATGATTTTAATCCGCCAAGTCCCTACATTATTTTTAAAATTAGAACTTAAAACCTGCTACCGTGCGTTAACAGGCTGGTTTGTGTTGCTTGCAGCATGGATGTTCCTCGGTCGATTGCATTTATTATATGGCTCTGAAATGGTGCTATATTTTATGATATTAATCTGGATAGCTGATATTTCTGCCTATTTTACGGGCAAAAAATTTGGCAAAGATAAATTATCCCCAGACATTAGCCCAGGTAAAACTCTTCAAGGTATGTATGGAGCTTTAGGCAGTGCCGCTATTTGTGCCATTGTATTGAGCCTGATTTATAGTTTTTCGTGGATGAGTTCAATTGACTTTATACTGCTGTCCGTCTTAACCGTCTTAATTTCAATTTATGGCGATTTATTTTTCAGCTTAATTAAACGTCAAAAAGGCGTTAAAGACAGCGGAATTATTTTTCCAGGTCATGGCGGGGTACTTGATCGAATTGATAGCATTATCGCGGCCTCACCCTTTTTCTATGCAGGTGTCGCTTTAATCGGGATGGGAGTCTTTCAATGAAAGGACTTTGCATTCTCGGTGCGACAGGTTCAATCGGTGTCAGCACCTTAGATGTCGTTTCACGCCATCCAGATAAATATAACGTCGTTGCCTTAACTGCTAATACCAATATAGACGCACTTTATGAGCAATGTTTAACGCATAAGCCAGAATATGCTGTCGTTGTTAATGAAGCAAAAGCTGCTGAATTAAAAGCCAAACTTGCAGATACTGAAATTAAAGTTCTGTCTGGCACAAAAGCTTTAGAAGAAGTCTCAAGCTTAGATCAGGTTGACTCTGTGATGGCTGCCATTGTCGGTGCAGCAGGTTTGTTACCCTCATTAGCCGCCGCTAAAAAAGGTAAAACCGTCTTACTGGCAAATAAAGAAGCCTTAGTGATGTCAGGCGATATTTTTATGCAAGCCGTCACCGAATCAGGTGCGACTTTATTACCGATAGACAGCGAACATAACGCGATTTTTCAATGTATGCCGTCAGGCTACACCGCTGGCGATACGGCTAAACAAGCACGACGTATTTTATTAACGGCATCAGGCGGGCCTTTTAGAGAAACCCCGATAGAAGAACTGGAAAGCGTGACACCCGATCAAGCCGTCGCTCATCCTAAATGGGATATGGGACGTAAAATTTCGGTAGATTCAGCAACGATGATGAATAAAGGCTTAGAATTAATTGAAGCCTGTTTATTATTCAACATGTCACCTGATGACATTCAAGTGGTGATTCATAAGCAAAGCATCATTCATTCGATGGTCGATTATGTTGATGGTTCGGTACTCGCGCAAATGGGTAATCCTGATATGCGTACCCCGATTGCTCATGCGATGGCCTACCCTGAGCGTTTTGATTCAGGGGTTGCGCCTTTAGATATTTTTGAAGTCGCCCAGATGGACTTTGAAAAACCCAACCTACAGCGTTTCCCTTGTTTACGCTTGGCGCAAGAAGCGATTACCGCAGGCGGCATCATGCCAACCGTGTTAAATGCCGCGAATGAAATTGCCGTCGAAGCCTTTTTAAATGAAAAAGTAAAATTCACCGACATTGCCCTAATTATTGAACAAAGTATGGCGCAATTTAAAGCAGACTGTGCTGATACCTTAGCGCATATCTTAGCGGCCGATAAAAATGCCCGAGACGTTGCTGAAAATATTATTGAGGCTTTAAACCGCTAATGGAATTCTTACACACCCTGTTTTATTTCATCGTTGCTATCGGCATCTTGGTAGCCTTTCATGAATTTGGACATTTTTGGGTGGCGCGGAAATGCGGTGTCAAAGTCCTCCGCTTTTCCGTTGGATTTGGAAAAATCGTCTGGTCTTATCAAAAAACACCCGACTCTACGGAATACGCACTTTCAGCCATCCCCTTAGGTGGCTATGTCAAAATGGTCGATGAACGTGAAGGTGAAGTCAAAGAAGCCGACCTTCCTTTCGCCTTTAATCGTCAATCAGTAGGCGCACGCGCAGCGATTGTTGTCGCCGGGCCGCTTTTCAACTTAATTCTCGCCGTTATTCTCTATTGGGCTGTTTTCATGCTCGGTGAAACAGGAATACGGCCGATTATTGGCGACGTTGATAAAAGCTCTCTGGCTTACAGTGCAGGTTTTGTTAAGGGTGAGGAAATCATTTCTATTAATGAGAAAGCCACACCAATCTGGTCAGAAGCAATGGGAGTCTTATTCTCTTTAGCGATAAGCAGCGAAGAAGATATAAAAATTGCGACTAAAGATGAAAATGGCATAGAGCAATTTCACACTTTAAATATTCCAGAAGAAGATGCACAAAAACCTGAGTTACTTTATCAGCGTTTAGGGTTACGTCCATGGGTTCCTGCTTTTCAGCCGATTATAGGTCTAGTTTTAGAAAATAGTGCCGCTTCCGCAGCAGGTTTACAGAAAAATGATTTAATTATTAGTGCTGATGGCACGCTTATTAATGATTGGAAACAATGGGTTGATTATGTACAACAACGCCCAGACG
>WTBX01000260.1 GCA_013138855.1 Methylococcaceae bacterium | reverse complement strand
CAAAGTACATCAAGCTCTACTTCTATCTTATATTCGGTTAATGCGGCAGGGGGTTCTGATTCTTTTTGATTTCCTAAAATAGAGCCAGTTAAATCTTGAACCGCATCACTTAAATTATTTAATGAAGCGCAACCTGATAGTACTAAGCTGAAAAACAAAGTAGCGAAGATTAAACGGTATTTTGATGATTGATTTTTTAGCATTGTAGAGTATGAGTTTAAAAACTTGTTAACATCTATTCTGTAACTTTTGGTTCTTCCGTAGCTTTTGACTCTTCGGTAGCTGTTGGCTCTTCGATAGCTGCTGGTGTTTCTGCTACAGTAATAATTTCAGCCGCTGTAATATCATCCAGTTTAAATTGTAGTAAAGGTGTTCCTTGACCTGCTCTAATTGCATTCTGATAAGCTGTACGTGCTTCACCTAAACGATTTAAAGCGACATATAAATCACCCGTTAATTCATCATAACTACCTGAAAAGCTTTCACTGCTTGCAGCATCCGTTTCAGAAATTAATTGCAGACCTTTTTCATAGTCTTTTGTCGCTAACATGACACGCACTAAACGAATACGCGCAACATTTTGCAGCTCCACATCACTTGTTTTAAGCAAGCCTTCTAAAATAGTTTTTGCAGCAGCAAAGTCACCTGCTTTAATTTTTAATTTAGCCTGCATTAAACGTGCATAATTCGCATAACTGCTTGATGAGTGTTGCGCCGTCAGTTGTTCAGCAACTTTAATGGCAGAATCATCTTTATCTTGTTCAGTAAAAACTAATAACTGCCCGTATAATGCGGAAGCTTTTTCAGTTTCTACTTGTCGATGGTCTTTCCAAAAATTCCAACCAACAATTAATGCTATCCCTAAAATCGCGCCAATAATTGTTGAACGTCCATTTTCTTTCCACCAAGCTTTTAGAGCTTCAACTTGTTCTTCTTCTGAATCGTAAATTTCTACCATTATTTTTTCTCTTTAATTACTTAATTCTCACGCTCTGCGTAGAAGTGATTTAATTTTGTATTATTTTAAAAATGGTCTGGAGTGAAATAGCTTTAGCTATTTCCAGTCTCGCCAATAGCTAAAGCTATTGAACTCCTATCTGTGTTTGTAAAAACTCAATCGCAGCCGTATAAGACAATGTTTGCTGAGGTTGCTGTTCGCGTAAAAATTTAACCGAAACATTTTTATTCTCAGCTTCATCTTCACCAATAATAATTGCAAATGGCGCACCGCTTTTATCAGCTTTTTTAAATTGGCTTTTAAAACTACCCGCGTTGCAATTCACTTGCAATTTAAGCGGTGGAATTTGGTCACGAACCTGTTCAGCAAAAATTAAACCTTGTTTTTCAGCCTCACTACCTACGCGTATCATATAAACATCAACAGTACGCGCAACAGATACATCACTTAACAATTCGACTAAAGAAAGTAAGCGTTCCATCCCTAAAGCAAAACCAATCGCGTGATTATTTTTGCCACCTAATTGCTCGATAAGTCCATCATAACGTCCACCCGCACAGACTGTTCCTTGTGCGCCTAGCTCGTCTGTGACCCATTCAAAAACAGTTTTACCGTAATAATCTAAACCACGCACTAAACGAGTATTTAAACGATATTTTACCCCTAAAGCATCTAAACTATCGGTCAATGTTTGAAAGTGAGACTTACTGTCTTCGCCTAAATAATCCATTAAACTAGGTGCATTTTCCACCAACGCTTTCATCGCAGGATTTTTAGTATCCAAAATTCGTAATGGATTACTTTCTAAACGGCGCAGACTATCTTCATCTAATTGTTCAATATGTGCTTTAAAGTATTCAACTAATTTATCACGATAAACAGCGCGTTCTTCTGTTGTTCCTAAGGAATTAAGCTGTAATTCTAACTTATCGTGAATGCCTAATTTATGCCATAAACGCTCACCTAACAGGATGATTTCAGCATCAATATCTGCACCCGCCATACCGTAAGTTTCTACGCCTAATTGATAAAATTGGCGATAGCGTCCTTTTTGGGGTCTTTCATGGCGAAACATAGGGCCTAAATACCAAAGCCTATGTATTTGATTATGTAGTAAACCGTGCTCTAAACAGGCTCGTAAACAACCCGCTGTACCTTCAGGACGCAGAGTGAGTGAATCACCATTACGATCATCGAAAGTGTACATTTCTTTTTCGACAATATCGGTGACTTCACCAATAGAGCGTTTAAATAGCTCGGTTTTTTCTACAATCGGTAAGCGAATTTCTTTATAACTGTAAGCAGAAAGCACATCTCTAATGCTCTGTTCTACATATTGCCATAAAGGAGTTTGCTCGGGCAGCACATCGTGCATCCCGCGAACCGCTTGAATCGCCTGACTGTTTTTTGCCATATCGTGTAAGTTTAAAAATAGAGTGTAGGAATTAACAAGTGTCTAAGCTTTATTGAACTTTATTGGCTTCGACTGAATTAGGAAATCTTCTCAATAACGTAGAACGGTAGTTTTCGGCTGCCTTTGGATCATTTAATGAACGCTCAGTTTGATAGGCATACCATAAAGTTTCAGCGGTTTCTTGTGCTACGTTTAAGTAACGCTGTAAAAATGCTCTAGCAGACATATATTTACGGTGGTGATAACTTATTTTTTGCATTTCCAATAAAGCTGGGGCGTAATTTCGATTAAATTCTAACGCCTGTCTAAAATAAATTTCTGCCTGTTTTTTATTCCCTTGCTTTGATTCACAAATCCCTGCATTGGTCAATGAAAACCATTTTCGAGTATTAAGCGGCATATTTAACGCAACCGTTAAATGCGCCAGCCCTGCTGGGTAATCACCTTGATCACATAAAAAACGTCCATAATTATTTTTAGACTGCGCACTTTCTTCATCTAAAGAAATTGCTTTCAAATAATGACTTTTTGCATCTGCAAAGCGTTTGATTCTTTCATATAAAACTGCGATAGCATTATGAACATTGGCATTACTCGAATCTTCATCTAACGCTTTTTCTAAATTTTCTTTAGCGACGTTTAATTTTCCCATTTCCATATAACGCACACCCATTTGCAAATACGTTTTCGCTTTTTCTTCTGAGCTAACGTTTTTAGGTGGGTTTACCTGAACACAGGCGGTTAAATAAAAGAAAATAAAACAAAGAGGAATAATAAAAGTTTTCATATCAGCTACCTGCAAGCTGGAGTTTTAAATGGCGGCGACTTTTATCTTTTACTTTTCCAACCAACTGCCCACAGGCAGCATCAATGTCTTCACCACGAGTCCGTCTTACGGTGGTGACTAAAGAAGCATTCGTTAAAATAGTTTTAAAACGCTCGATTCGTTCATCGGATGAGCATTGATAGTTTGAATTTGGAAAAGGATTAAAAGGGATTAAATTAAGTTTAGCAGGTATATTTTTTAATAAGCGAATTAATGCTCTGGCATCCGCATCAGAATCATTAATTCCGTCCAACATCACATATTCAAAGGTGACAGTGCGACGGGGTGCAAGCTTGGCATTTTCACGACAAGCTGCCATTAATTCGTTTAAAGGGTATTTTTGATTAATTGGAACTAAGACATCGCGCAATTCATTATTTGCTGCGTGTAAAGACACTGCGAGGCTGACATCGCAAGCTTCGGTTAATCGGTGCATCGCAGGGACAACCCCTGAGGTACTGATGGTGACGCGACGTTTTGATAAACCATAAGCAAAATCATCCATCATTAGATTCATCGCTGCGATGACATTATCAAAATTTAATAAAGGTTCGCCCATGCCCATCATCACTACATTGGTGATTTTTTTCTCATCACCTAAGCGATTTTGAGCGGCATAAAGTTGTCCGATAATTTCAGACGTTTTTAGATTACGATTAAAACCTTGTTGGCCAGTTGAGCAAAACGTGCAAGCTAAAGCACAACCGACTTGGGAAGAAACGCAAAGTGTGCCGCGTTTTTCTTCGGGAATGAAGACACATTCAACACGATTATCACTATCCATTTTGATAATCCATTTGCGCGTGCCATCCGAGGCAATTTGTTCGGTGATAATTTCTGGTGCGTTTATCGTACAATTTTCTTTTAAATTTGCACGCAAAGCCTTACTCAGATTGGTCATTTCATCGAAATCATCAACCTGTTCTTGATAGAGCCATTTTAGGACTTGAGTGGCGCGAAACGGCTTTTCGCCGATGGAAACAAAAAAGGCCTCCATGCCTTTTCTATCTAAGTCCAATAAATTTACAGTGGACACTTAACGGATGCGCTCACAAAGTTCTGCATCAGAGAAAAAATAACTAATTTCTCTTGCTGCTGTCTCTGTTGCATCTGAACCGTGAACCGCATTTTCATCAATGCTCTCTGCAAAATCAGCACGGATTGTGCCAGCATCGGCATCTTTAGGGTTAGTAGCGCCCATGATGTCACGATTTGCAAGGACTGCGCCTTCGCCTTCTAAAACCTGCATCATTACAGGACCTGAAATCATGAAGCTAACTAAATCATTAAAGAAAGGACGCTCTTTATGTTCTGCGTAAAAACCTTCTGCTTGTTCTTGAGTCAGTTGAATCATTTTTGCCGCAACGATGCGTAGTCCTTTTGCTTCAAAGCGACTGTAGATTTGACCGATTACGTTTTTAGCCACTGCGTCAGGTTTGATAATTGAAAAAGTGCGTTCTAAAGCCATGTTTTACTCCTAATGGATAATGTTAATAAAATGTTGTGTTCTATTTAAAAGTTATAACTTTTAATAATGTTTTGTAAAATGCCTAGTTTAAGTTTTGTTCTTTATCAACTTCTAAGTTGAAGCCTGAATAAATACCAAAACTTTCGTTATTTTGTTCCCATAAATCAAATAATAAGGGGAAACAATCCGTTCTGAGCGGGATTTTTCTGATAACAGCGGCATTTTTAAGCCTAATGTAAGGGTTTTTTTAACCAGTCACTAGACGATAAAGCGGGAACGTATTGGAAAATATTAATCCCTTTTTCTTCTAAATTAAATTGTCGCTTGAGTTCTTTAAGTTTAAATCCAGAATAAGGCATTTTATCCTCCTTATTTCATTGTAAAAATGATAACACCATTATTGCCCATCTAAGCTTTCTAATACCGCTTGTGGCTTTTATTTTTCAAGGTATTCACCAGCTTTATGCAAAACAATATTAATAACCTTATCGGATAAACGATAATCATTTTGTAGTAGCTGTTCTATTAATGGTCGAATCACAAGAATTTTTTTATTCATTTTAGCTTGTAACAAAACACCCATGACTCCGATAACAACAAGCGAATGCCGTTTAGCAATTTGTCTGCCTAAATGTTCATCAATCAAAATGGCACAATTCAATTCTGTTGCTAAAGAGAGTGCTTGTGATTCGCCTTCATCTAATACATTTCTAAAAAGCCTATAATCATTGTTTGTTTTATTTTCATGCACAATCACATGCTGCTTTATAAAACAATCAATTCTTTTTGCATCTTCGCGGCGTTTATCATAAGCCGCTTCAAGATAAACCGCCTCTGGAATGTGAATTTCGGAAAAAATATTTAACAATAAATCGAGACAATCTAACTTTGCCAATGCAATTAAAGGACTGGCATCTGAAACTATAATTTTTTTCATGAAGCTAAATAGTGCAACTCTTCATCTAATTCATCTTCGTTAAAATCAACAACCGCAATTCCTAATTCACTCACATATTCGCTAAACTCGGCAAGGTTCATTTTGGCGAGTTCAGCCGCTTTTCCTAGGCTAATATCATGTTCTTTAAATAATTTGACGGCTAATGTAAGTTGTAAACCATGCGTTAATAAAGCTGAATTAAATGGAACACTAATAAATAAAGGTTGCCCGTTGTCTGTCAATAACGCTAGATTCCCTAAATCAGCTTGTTGCGCTAATGCGTTTGGATGTTCATGTAAATTATTAATACTAAATGATTTCATATTCAATATCTCCTATATAAACAATGGCTTTACTTTTTATGACTTCTTTTTTGGCTAAATACGTTTAATTTCATATTCCGCTCTTTTATTCTTGTATAGCATTAATTACAGCATTTGGATTATGTTGTAACACTTTAAGCAACATTTTTGCTGCTCCTCTTGGGTAATGCAGTCCTTGTTCCCAATAGCGCAATGTTGTTATTGAAACACCTAATAAGGTACAGAATTTTTGTTGATTCATGCCTGTTTTTTGGCGAATTTCTTTAACATTTATCCATTCTGGTTTATGTTCAACCACATTTGTCGTGTTGCCTTTAGCATGTTCTATAGCCTCTGAAAGACCTGCGGATATTTCACCGAATGCGTTACCCATTTCGTTGTCTCCAATAACTGACTAATTCTTCAACTGCTTTTGATAGAAGTTGTTTTTCTGCGGCAGAAATATTTGCTTTTTCATTTTTCCCAAAGGCTGCTAAAAGGTAAACGGGCATTATTTCACTATGAAAATAATAAATAATTCTGACTCCCCCGCTTTTTCCTTTTGTTGCTGTTGCCCATCTAAGTTTTCTAATACCGCCTGTACCTTGAATTAAATCGCCTGCATTGGGATGTTCTGATAAATAAGCAATCAAATCATTTTTATCTTCAACAGAAAGTAATTTAACAATTTTCTTTTGAAAAGATTCCGTTTCTGCAATGGTAATCATATTTTCCTAGTTCCCACGCGTTGCGTGGGAATTCAGTGAGGACGCGCTAGCGTCCTGTGTATTAGCTTATTCGGGACGCTGGCGCGTCCCTACTCGGTTACCACGCAGCGCGTGGGAACCAGACAAGATTCCAGTGATTTTTGTGTTTCTCTTTCGATTCTACTTGCTTCTCTATAATTTTCTCTATCTGCTTGGAGTTCTGCTAACCTTGCTTGGGCTTTTGCTAACCTTGCTTGGGCTT
>WTBX01000037.1 GCA_013138855.1 Methylococcaceae bacterium | reverse complement strand
GGCGGACAATGACGCAGAATAATTATTTAATTCCTGATTGGGACGTTCCTGCTAATATTCATGCAGCAATGACTTTGCGTACAGGTGGCGTTAGCTCTGGAAGCTATGATTCATTAAACCCAGCCGCGCATGTTGATGATAATAGTGATAGCGTTTTAAAAAATCGGCAGCGTATTAATACGATGTTAGGACTACCCTTTGAGCCAGTATGGTTGAATCAGGTTCATAGCCCTGATGTAGTTGAACTTAATCATCGAAGCGCAAACCTGACAGGTCTTAAAGACCTGTCAGGTTTAATGACCGCTGATGCGAGTTTTAGCTGTGAATCGAATATCGTGTGTGCTGTTTTAACCGCTGATTGTCTACCATTATTATTATGCTCTAAGGATGGCGAAAAAATCGCGGCTATTCACGCAGGCTGGCGTGGTTTATATTCAGGTATTATTACAAATACTATTAATGCATTGAATACGAAGAATTTAACGGTATGGTTAGGCGCGGCAATAGGCGCGTGTTGCTTTGAAGTCGGTGTAGAAGTACGGGAACAATTCATTACTAAAAACCCTCAATTTGCAACCGCATTCACAGAACACGCCAAAGAAAAATATCTCGCTGATATTTATCAACTCGCGCGTATCGAATTAGCCTTAAATGGAGTTAACGACATTTATGGCGGTGATTTTTGCACCGTTTGCAATACACAACGTTTTTACTCCTATCGCAGAGATAAACAAACAGGTCGCATGGCGACTTTAATATGGAAAGATTAAATGAATTTACTAGTGCTGATTATTGCCTTCACAGCTTTAGGAGGAGTATTAAGTGTTTTAGCCGCAGGTTTATTTTTATTACTGCCAGAAAAACAACGTGACAATGTGTTGCCACATGGTATCAGTTTCGCGATAGGCGCATTATTAGCGGTAGCTTTCTGGGGATTAATTCCTCATGCTTTTGAAGAAGTTAAGCCTGAGCAGTTTCAAAGTTTATCTGGAACGATATTAGTCGGTATTTTAAGTTTTTTCGTACTGGAAAAACTATTAGTTTGGCGACATTGCCATTCTAATCATTGTGATGCGCATAATGAAGGGCATGATGAGCAGGGAGAACATAATAAAGATGACCATCAAGCCGCAGGGACGTTAATTATTATCGGCGATGCGATTCATAACTTTGTCGATGGCGTTTTAATCGCGGCTGCCTTTTTAACGGATGTTCAATTAGGTATTGTCACTAGCCTTGCGGTAGCGGCACATGAAATTCCACAAGAAGTTGGGGATTTTGCCATTTTATTGCAAAGTGGTTATACAAAGAAAAAAGCTCTTTTTTATAATGTCTTGGCTAGTTTAGGAACGGTTGCAGGGGGTGTTTTAGCCTACTTCAGTTTAGAAGATTTGCATGATAGTTTGCCCTATTTTCTTGCCTTAGCCTCATCCAGTTTTATTTATATTGCGGTAGCCGATTTAATCCCATCGCTACATAAAAAAACCGATATAAAAACTTCATTACAGCAAATTTCTTTAATTCTTGCGGGAGTATTATTGATTTGTACCTTACACGGTATTGCTCATGATATAGAAATTGATGGGCATAGCGTGGAATCTCACGAAAACCATAGTGAATGATGACCCACGATAACGCTTATAAATTATTATTTTCAGAACCGCAGATAGTCATAGATTTGTTACAAGGTTTTGTTCATGAACCGTGGATAGAAACTTTAGATTTTGCGACGCTGGAAAAAATGCCCGTAAATTATGTCAGTGATGATTTGCGCGACCGTGAAGACGATGTGATTTGGCGGGTTAAATATCAGGATGACTGGCTGTATGTTTATTTGTTGATTGAGTTTCAATCCAGCGTCGATTATTTTATGGCGGTACGCTTGATGACTTACATTGGTTTGCTTTACCAAGATTTAATCAAACAGCAAAAACT
Source organism: Methylococcaceae bacterium (assembly GCA_013138855.1). Lineage (GTDB taxonomy): Bacteria > Pseudomonadota > Gammaproteobacteria > Methylococcales > Methylomonadaceae > WTBX01. The sequence continues at coordinate 753 of WTBX01000037.1, read as the reverse complement.
GGGTAAAAAAGATAAATTACCCGCTGTTTTTCCTGTCGTACTGTATAACGGAAAACGTCGCTGGACAGCCGCAACAGAATTGAGTGAATTAATTGATGATTTGCCGAATAAATTTAGCAAATATAAACCGTCTTTAAGTTATTTGGTTCTTGATGAGGGACGCTATCATGCCGATGAATTAAATCCCCTTAAAAACTTAGTCGCAGCAATATTTCGATTAGAAAATGCAAAAACTCATACCGATATGATTGCCGTAGTAGATGATTTGATACAATGGCTTTCAGCACCTGAGCAAGCCAGAATAAGTCGTGTGTTTAATGTTTGGATAAAGCGAGTTTTACGTGCATCAGGTAAAATAACTGAACCGATAGAAAATTTAACTGATTTAACCGAGGTGAGAACCATGTTAGCTGAAACCATTGCAAATTGGCCTAAAGAGTGGGAAACAAAAGGCATGAAAAAAGGAATAGCAGAAGGGGTAGAACTAGGTAAAGCAGAAAAAGAACAAGAAATGTTAAGTCATGAGCGCGTAATGTTTAAAAACATGATTGCCAAACGTTTCAATCAAAGTATTGCTGATTCTGCATGGCTGTTATTACAGGAAATTAAAACGAGTGAAAGTTTTATGCTTATTAGCGAATGGCTTATTGAATGCAAAACAGGCGAGCAATTACTCGATAGTATTCGTTCCTTACTCGCACAAAAACACTAAATTTTAATAGCTTAGAAAATATAGACACTATGAGCGAAGAA
>WTBX01000328.1 GCA_013138855.1 Methylococcaceae bacterium | reverse complement strand
GCAAGTTCTGGATAGGCACTGCTATATTTTTCCCAACATTTTGATTTCTTCTGCAATAACAATCCCTCGTCCAATTGCTGCTCAATTAACTGCGGATCAAATTGTTTTAACATTTTCTTGAGCGATGCTTGAATCGCTGCCTGCATCGCTAATTGATGCAACATAATATCATCAAAACCCTCATCTATCGCGGTCAGTGAATCTTTAAAACCGCTTTCGCTATTGCTAATTAAATAAGATAAGGCTTCATCGGTGGAAGTGGAAAATTTAAGTGCGTTATTATCATAGGTTTTAATATACGTTTGACTAACTCTAAACATATTTTTAAGCTCAGAACGGCTTTTTAGCATCGTCATCGTGCCGCTAACGAGTTTTCTGAACATTTGACCGATGCGTTGCATACTTTCGGTAGCATCGGTTCCTGTTAAAAGCTGTTTATTTAATTCAGCCCCTTCTAAAAAAGCCGCACATAATTGCTTATGCTGATTCCCAACATTTGGAGCGGGCGAGTTTTGCGATTGAATATCAGGAATAGAGGTGACTTCGTTGCTGTGATTATCAAATAGGTCTTCAAAATTAAAATCATCAGGCATTGCCGCATCATCAGTAGCCGATGATTGTTGCGTTTGTTGAGGCGCAGGCGGGGTAAAACTATCATGTAATGGTGATAGATTAGCGTTTAGCAATCCGTCAAAGGAAGCATTTTGTGGCGCAGGCGCATCGTTACCAAAAGGTGAGTCCTGTTGATTACCGAGTAATTTATTTAATTCATTATCTTCATCAGCAACATATGAGACTAAGCCATCATCGTTACCGATAAGGCTAGGCTCACGGTCTTTTTCAAAAGGGGTAGGTTTATTTTCTGGAGGAGGAAACTCATTCGCATCAAATTGCGCTAAAGGATCACTTTCATCATTAGAAATAGAAACTAAGACCACATAATTTCCTATGCGTAAATGCATACCATCGGATAATATTTGAGGCGTTTCTTTTAAAGGGTGCAGTTGTTGATCTATATAAGTACCACTTAAACTCAAATCTTTTAATATATATTGTTGGTTTTCAACACTAATTGTGGCATGGGTTCTGGAGACAAATTTATCGGGGTCGGGTAAAACCAGCGTATTATTGCCTAAGCGTCCGATAGAGCCTTCGCCATCAAAAACAACTGCTTGTTCAGAAACAGGCTCACCTTTAAGGGATAAAATTTGTAATGACAGCGACATAATAGCTTTTAGGTAGTTAAGAGGTGAGCGACAGCGGTTTAAAAGCTGTTTTAACGGAATAGGGAGTCAAATAAAAAATCCTATCCACAGACTCATGGATATTACAATACAATGCTCTAAAATAAAACTCAAATTAGATAAGTTGTTATCATGCAAAATTTAAGTCAACAAACAACATTTAAGATAAAAAATAATGAGGTTTTCATGGTTGGGAAAAATAAAAACACTGCTTTTAACTATTCAGGCTTAATAATAATTGTCTTAATGATGCTGCTAAGTGGTTGTGGCATTAGCGATGGCTTTGGGTTATTTGCAGATGATGAACCTATTCCCGTTCCTGTTTATACGATAGATCTTAACCTTTCCGCGAGTAATAAATTGAACCCTGATTTAGAAGAGAGAGCTTCGCCAGTCGTCGTGCGCATTTATCAACTAAAAGGTATTGATACCTTTGAAGGCAGCGATTTTTTTGCTATTTATGAAAATGATGAAGTGTTATTAGGTAAAGATATTACTTTTCGTAAAGAACTGGAAGTTAAACCTAATGACGAGATTCTCAACAGTAATAAACTTAAAGAAGGCACCAAATATTTAGGAGTCTTTGCAGCGTTTAGAGACTTAGATGAAGCTGTCTGGCAATTAGTCGTGGAAGTCAAACCTGAACAAACCACCTCATTAAGCATCGAGCTGGATCAATTCAAACTTTCAATAAAAGATGGTGATGGCGATAATAAAAAGGTTAAAGAAGGAGAAGAAGGTGAAGCAAAGGAAGGCGAAGCCAAAGACCCAGAAGCAAAGGCAGAAGCCGAAGCCAAAGCTCCCGAAGGTGAAGCGAAAGGAGCAGGCGAAGTAAAAGCTGATGAAACCTCCTCACTATTAGACACTTTTTTAGAATATATAGGCTTTGCTCCAAACCCCGTGACAGTATATGACGCTGTTAAATAAAAATTGATAATTAACAATTATTAGTAAAAAGAGGATATTGAAATGGCGAATACAAGTTCACTGTCTTACGCAGTTGACCGTATAACAGGTTCTTGGCGGGCATTAAGTGGCTGTCAATTGACGGAAGCAACAGATGCCCAGTCATATAGTGCGGAGCGATTTGCAGAAGATGAACTACCTCAGCAAGTTGATTTGCGCGAATTTATGACTGGGGTAGAAAATCAGGCAGGCGCGAATAGTTGTACCGCTAATGCGGTGGTGGGCGGTTATGAATATTTTATGAATCGTCTAGGTTATGAAGTTGATTTTAGCCGCTTATTTTTGTATTACAACGCCCGCGCTTTAGCGGCTGAGTTAGAAGGTGAAGAAGAAATTCTGGATCAAGGCAGTAGTATTTCGCAAGCCTTGGAAATGCTAATGGATCAAGGGCTATGTCACGAAGATACATGGCCGTATGAAGTAAAAGACGATGGAAAAGTTGTCAATGTTAATGAACCGCCTGCTGCTGATGCTTATGACGAGGCCGAAGAATTAAAAGATGTGCCTGAGTTTCAATGGGAACAGCCCGAAAAAATCCCTTTAGATCTCCATACGATGAAGCATTGTTTAGCCGAAGGTTATCCCTTTGTGTTTGGTTTAACCCTGTTTAAATCATTCGACCAAGTTAATTCGCATGGTCGTGTGCCGATGCCAGATTTTGATAGCGAAGAAGGGCGTGAATCTCATGGTAATCATGCCATGCTCTGCGTAGGCTATAAAGACAGCATCGAATCCTTTATTGTGCGTAATTCATGGGGAGAAGAATGGGGCGAAGACGGTTATTGTTATATTCCTTATCAGTATTTTACCGATGAAGAACTTTGTTTTGAATGCTGGAAAATTAAAGGGCAAACCGATGTCGATTTAAGTGAAGAGGTTTGGTTTGAAGACGAAGAAGTCGATGAGGAATTTTATGAAGAAGCCGAAGAAGGCGATACCTGCTACTTAACCCAAGTTGAAGCAATTGCCGTCATTTGTTTACTCGGTTGTGAAGTCGATGGTTTAGCCTCAGAAGAAGCAGACTTGCTAGACGCACTCTATGAAGAATATGAAATAAATACCGATGCTTTGCAGGAAAAAATTGATGCACTAATCGAAGCAGGCGGTTTAGATATGCTCTATAACGCCTCAATACAAGTGATTTTAGCCGAAGATTTATCCCTCGCAACCTTTCAAATTTCAGCCGAATTTGCCATTGCGGATGAAGAATTAACCGAGGAAGAAATGGATTATTGGGGGCAATTAGCCAAAGATTTAGAGATAGCGGGAGAAACAGCCACCGCTTTATTTAATGAAACATTAGAAAAATATGATTTAGTGACTTTTGAGACACTTTTTTAAAAAAAGTTAATTATCAATGGTTCATTGTTAGGGCGCGAGAAATAAATATCTACCCATAGTAAATTTTATAACCATGAAGAGCATGAAGAACATGAAGTTTTTTCTCCATGTTCTTCATGCTCTTCATGGTAGATTATTAATTCCCGAGTCCTTTAATTAAATTCAGGAAGATTATGACCGAACTAAGCCCCGATTTCGCACTTGCACACAATATTTTTAATAAGCTTTATACCAATTTAGAACAGGTTATGTTCGGTCAGCGTCGAACGCTGCAATGGTTATTAGCCGCTTTTAGTAGTGGTGGGCATGTGTTATTAGAGGATGTACCGGGTACAGGAAAAACGACTTTAGCTAAAGCGTTGGCTATTTCCTGTGAGACGGAATTTCAACGCATTCAATTTACACCCGATTTATTGCCGTCTGATATTTTAGGGATTTCTATTTTCGATCCTCAAAAACAGAGTTTTCGTTTTGAAAAAGGGGCGATTTTTTGTAATATTTTATTGGCGGATGAAATTAATCGTGCCTCACCGCGTACTCAGTCCGCTTTATTAGAGGCGATGGCTGAAAATCAAGTCAGTATTGAACGACACATCCGCGCCCTACCCTCGCCTTTTTTTGTGATTGCCACCCAAAACCCGATTGAATTTCACGGTACTTATCCTCTCCCCGAAGCCCAATTAGACCGTTTTGCGATGAAATTTAGTTTAGGTTATGTGTCGTGTGAACAAGAGGTTGCTATTTTAAATTCGCAAGGGCAAGCGCATCCTTTAGAATCATTAAAACCCTGTGTTAATCTGGAAGAGTTACAAACCCTGCAACAGCAAGTTAAGCAAGTGCGTATTAGTGAGGAATTGAAGCATTATATTGTCGAGATAGTTGCAGCAACGCGAAATAATGCTGAAATTAACTTAGGTGCGAGTCCTAGAGCTTCGTTGATGTTAATGAAATGCTCGCAAGCCTTATCTTTATTAGATGGCTTTGAGTTTGTAACACCTGATGTGATTCAAGAACTAGCAGTACCTGTGATAGCACATCGTTTGAGTTTGGATTCTCAAAGCAAGTTTTCAGGAGTTGAGACAACCGCTTTGGTTAAAGAAATGGTTGAAAGCATTGCTATTCCAAGCTAATTTTAGCCATAAAACAAGACAATAGGCGTATGATTCTTTGTTTATTATTTCTACGCAAAAAAATTAGTTAAACCAATAAATAATCATTAAGGCCTGATGGATATTGATAATAAAGAATTAAATATAAATAAAGTCTGCTTATGGTTGGTTCTAGCTTACCTCATAGCGACACAAATAGGTAAATTACTGACCATTGCACCAACTGGTGCAAGTCCTTTTTGGCCAGCAGCGGGCATTGCGTTAACAGGATGCTATCTTTACGGGTTCCGTGCTGCCATTGCTATTTTTTTAGGGGAGTTTTTAGCACAGGTCTATCAATCATTTATTACAACAGCGTTGGATGATTTATCTTCCCTATTACCTTTAGCATTCTCACTCGCTAGTGCATCAAGTGCTCAAGCCTATTTAGGCGCGAGCTTTTTAAAATATAATTTACCGTATCAAGACCCTTTAATTGATGATAGTTCAATTACACGTTTCGTATTAATAGCTATTATCTGCTGTGCTATTTCACCAACTATTGGGACGAGTATTTTTTTAATTAATGGGGTTATTTCTGATAATGAGTATTTGTTAACGTGGCTAACATGGTGGATAGGCGACAGCATTGGCGTTATTATTTTCACCCCCTTATTACTAATATTTTTTGCCCCACCCAGAAAAATATGGCGACAGCGAATCAAGACTGTCGCAGTGCCTATATCTGTGACTTTCTTAGTTATTTTCCTATTATTTTTCTCTATCGAAAAACTAGAACAAAATCGCCTAGAAACTTTGTTTGCTAACCAAGTATTACCGCTTCATAAAACCTTAGAAAATGATGTTTCACATATTGTAAAAAGTGCGAAAATTATGAAGGCTTTATTTGATAGTTCAGAGCAAGTAAATCGTGCCGAGTTTCACTCGCTAACCGCACCCTTATTAAAACAGCACAAAGCAATTACTGCATTAGAGTGGATTCCTAAAGTTGAGCATAAAAACCGAGAAAGGTTTGAGTCCATACAGGGAGAAAATGTTCGTATTACTGAAAAAAACAGCAGTGCTCAAATGGTTCCAGCAGCCGCTGCAACTAAATATTTTCCCATTTTGTTTTTAGAGCCTTATCACGCTAATAAAAAAGCATTTGGATTTAATGTTCTTAGTAACCCTTTAGCTAAAGAAAATTTACGTTTAGCACAAACAAGTAAAAAACTGACCTCTTCTGTACCGTTACAATTAGTACAAGATACAGAGCAGGTTTATAGTTATATCATTTACGCGCCTGTTTTTAATAAACATACTATTACTGAAGATTTTTTAGGCGTTACTGCAACAGTTTTACGTCCTAAAGATATTATAGAAAATATTTTAAATAGTTTTAATCAGCATTACTTTACTTTGAGTATTTATGATCAAAAACAATTAATTTATCGCTGTCATAAGAGCAAAACGCAAGCACAATCTTCAGGCAATCCTATAAAAATAGTAAAACATATCTCTATTGCAAATAGAAAATTAACTGCCATTTATACTGTGACTAATGATTTTTATACTATCAAGGCTTCATGGAATTTATGGCTAACAATGACTAGTGGACTATTATTTTGCAGTTTTGCAGTGATAACCTTATTAATGCTAACAGGAAGAACTTTAAAAACTGAATTGCTTGTAGAAAAACGTACTTCTGAACTTAAAGATACTCAAAGCCAATTGACTGAAAAAAATATATTTTTATCCGAAGTTTTAGTTGAGTCTTTAGAGGCAAATGAATCTAAAAGCATATTTTTAGCGAATATGAGCCATGAATTACGTACACCATTAAATGCAATTTTAGGTTTTTCACAAATAATGAGTCTTGAGAAAAATTTAACAGCTAAACAATATAAAAAATTACAAATTATTAATCGAAGTGGAGAGCATTTATTGGATTTGATTAATGATGTGTTAGATATTGCTAAAATTGAATCAGGTCATGCACGTTTATCAATCAAAGAGTTTAACCTTTTACAGATAGTCAGTGACCTGCAATATATGTTTCAAGAAAAAGTTAGCGATAAATGTTTGATACTAGATGTAAAGTATAGTGATACGATGCCCATTAGTCTTTTTGGGGATAGAATTAAACTCAAACAAATTTTGGTTAACTTAATAGGTAATGCCATTAAATTTACTCAAAATGGAAGAGTTATATTACGTATTAACCATCAATTAATGAACAATAACAATATCAGGTGTTATTTTGAAATAGAAGATACAGGTTGCGGCATTGCAAAAGAAGAGGTAGTTAATATTTTTCGTAACTTTGAACAAGCTTCTATTACCAAAGAAGGTGATGAAGGAACAGGGCTAGGTTTAACCATTAGCCAACATTTTGTAGAATTAATGGGCGGTAAAATTAGTGTTGAAAGCCAAGTAAACCAAGGGTCTTGTTTTAAATTTGATATTTTATTAAAACTTAAGCAGACGATAAGCTCACCTCAAAAAGACGACCCACCGCTTAACATAGTAGGCATTGTTGGTCAACAGCAGTATAAGATTTTAATTGTTGATAATTTAGAGTCTAATCGTTTATTACTTTACGCTATTTTAGAGCCATTAGGGTTTGAACTTCAAGAGGCTGAAAATGGTGTAGAAGCGATTAATAAGTATCTTAATTGGCATCCAGATTTAATTTTAATGGATATGAAAATGCCTATAATGAATGGCTATAAGGCAACAGAAACCATTAGAGGGTTAGTAGGTAAACGCCCCATTATTATTGCCATAACGGCATCCGTCTTTTCTGATAGAAAAAAAACGGTTTTAGAATCTGGATGTGATGATTTTATTGGTAAACCATTTAAAACTACTCAGCTTTTATCCACTGTAAAAGACCACTTAAAACTTAAATATATTTATCAAGCAGATACCGATGATTTAAAAACTTCTCCATCTCAAGATAAATCACAGTATGAAACATTACTACAAACACTACCATCTACCTTAAAAGAAGAACTTATTTGGGCTATTAAAGCAATTGATATGATTAAAATTAATAGCCTTGTTGCAGGCATAGGTAAAGAAAAACCTCAGCTTTCTAACTTTATAAGAGTAAGCATTGAAAACTTTGAATATGAGAAATTATTATCGTTACTTGAAAAATAAGGAATCCGAATGATTAACCCAGAAACTCATGAAAAAGCTAATATATTGATTGTCGATGATTTAATTGATAATTTAAAACTATTGACAGATATGTTGCTTGAAAATGGCTATGAATCACGCCCTGTTACCAATGGAAAAGCTGCGATGGTAGCTATTTGCATGATGCGACCGGATTTAATTTTGTTAGATATTAAAATGCCTGAAATGGATGGCTTTGAAGTTTGTAAACAATTAAAAGCTGACAGCAAAACCAAGGATATTCCGGTTATTTTTTTATCCGCTCGTTGTGAAGGTACAGATATTATTAAAGGCTTAGAATTAGGCGCGGAAGATTATATTACTAAACCCTTTAATAGTGCTGAAGTTTTAGCACGTATAAAGACCCATCTTCATTTATATTTTAGTCTGCAAATTATTGCTAAGAAAAATAAGCAACGAAATGAGTTAATTCATATTTTATGCCATGATTTAAAAAACTCAGTAGGTGCGACAAGTACTTTAATCGAGCTTTTGGAAATAGAAAAAGAAGCAGACAACATACCTGAGTATCATCAATTGATTAAATCAGCAACAAACAATGCAATAGAAATTATTGATTTAGTCAGTGAAACTATGTGTTTAGAAGAGGGAAAATATAAAGTAAAGCTAGAGAAATTAGATTTGAAACCTTTAATTAAACAGGCGATATTAATTATTAATAATAAATTTATTACTAAAAAAATCGAACCTATTATAAATATTGCAGATGATATAACGGTACAAGTTGAGGCAGTTTCATTTATAAACTCAGTGGTTCTTAACCTACTAACTAATGCGGTAAAATTTTCTTATTCTGGCTCGAAAATTATTATTGAGGCTTCAATAATAGATGAAAAAATTAAACTCACAATACAAGATTTTGGTACAGGCATGTCAGCCGCTCTATGTGCAGATATTTTTGCCATCAACAAACCAACCACAAGAACAGGGACAATGGGAGAAACGGGAACAGGCTTTGGAATGCCACTAGTTAAGGACTTTGTGGAGTCCTATAATGGCACGATTAATATTATTTCGACAGAAAAAATTGATGATAATAAACCTCATGGTACAACGATTATTATTACATTATTTTAAAATATAGGGTGGCTGAGTAGTTACCATCATTTTATGATATTACGCTTTATGCCCCTCAAGAAAATATGTTTGCATTTCACCTTTTCCTTTAATTTCCACTAGTCCTCTTTCTTCAAAATCGAATTCCTTTTTTAATAATAAGTAGGTTGCTTTTGTAACCTGAATTTTTCCTGGTAAGGCATGGGATTCCATTCTTGATGCCAGATTTACAGCATCACCCCATAAATCATAGGAAAACTTTTTTGTTCCAATGATTCCTGCTATGACAGGACCTGTATGTATGCCTATGCGAATACTAAGTTGCAGGTTTTTTTGTTTATTATAAATGTGTATAAACTCACGCATATCAAGAGAGATCGGAAGAGCACA
>WTBX01000247.1 GCA_013138855.1 Methylococcaceae bacterium | reverse complement strand
GGCAGTACACTTATTTATAGCAATGTTTTAAAAAATAAAGGGAATGAGGCAAAGCATCTGTCTCTATATAGAGAAAATTCTTTAGAGTTTGCGAATCGCCATTGGAAAATAAATTATACGCCTTCTGCTGAATTTATGAAGACTCAACAAACTTGGAGCCAATGGTGGTTGTTAGTCAGTAGCTTTTTATTTGCAGGCTTAACAGGTAGTGGTCTGTTAATGCTAACAGGGCGTACCTTAAGAACCGAAGAGCTGGTTAAGTCACGCACTCAAGCATTACGCAAAGAAATAGCGGAACGAGAAAAGCGTAATAATATTTTACACGCCATTACGAGTCCCATGCCGCTCAATGAAATTCTAAGTTTAATTATAGAGATTATTGAAAATGACAATCCTGAGGCACTCTGTTCAATTATGTTATTGGATGCGGCAGGAAAACAATTACAACAAGCAGCATCAGGACGATTACCTGAATTTTATACCAAAGCGATTAACGGGATAGCGATTGGCGAAGGCGTTATCTCTTGTGGAACGGCCGCCTATTTAAAACAACGCGTCATTGTTACCGATATTAGTATTCATCCTTATTGGGTTAACTTTTCTGAGCAGGCCAAAAAAGCAGGTTTAGCGGCTTGTTGCTCAGAACCCATTATGTCGGCAGATAAAGAAGTGTTGGGGACTTTTTCAATTTATTATTCCCGTCCAAAGCACCCTAGTAAAAGTATGCTAGATAGCCTTGAAGGTTTGGCACAACTTAGTAGTCTTGCCATTGAGAAAAAAACCAGTGATGAGCGCATTCGTTATTTAGCCTTTTATGATGCCTTAACAAAATTACCCAATAGACGATTGTTATATGATCGTTTAACCCAAGAATTAGCACGCATAGAACGGCATCATAATTATGGTGGCTTAATGTTTTTAGACTTGGATCACTTTAAAACCTTAAATGATTCCTTAGGTCATCATGTCGGTGATGAATTATTAATACAAGTGGCAGAAAGACTAAAAGACTGCGTGCGAGATGAAGATACGGTGGCGCGTTTAGGAGGCGATGAATTTGTGGTTGTATTACGCACGAAAGATTTAGATTCTCATCCAGAACAAGTTTCCGCCTATGCCTTGACGGTTGCAAAACGGATTCAATCCGCTTTATACATACCCTATTCATTACAGGGTTATGAACATGTGGTCACCTCTAGCATAGGCATTACTATGTTTGGAGCAGAGAATAAAGATATTGATGAGCTGTTTAAACAAGCTGATACGGCAATGTACGAAGCCAAAAATAAGGGGCGTAATACCTTTAGCTTTTACAGTGAAGAGATGGCAGATCAAGCGGATAAACGTTTGCAATTAGAGAGTGATTTAAGAAACGCGCTTAGTTGTTCACAATTTGTTTTGCATTATCAACCACAGCATGATGCGCAAGGAAATATTGTAGGAGCGGAGGCTTTATTGCGCTGGATTCACCCCGAAAAAGGCAGGATTCCACTCTCAGAATTTATGCCGACCTGCGAAGAGAGTGGCTTGATTTTAGCGATAGGCGAATGGACATTAAGAACCATTTGCCAACAATTAATGAAATGCTCCATGCTAGACCATATCTCTTTAAATGTGAGTTCACGCCAATTTCACCAGCCTAGTTTTACGACACAAATAAAAGAGGTATTGCGAGAATATAAATTATCGCCACATGTTTTAATGCTTGAAATTACCGAAGAAATTATTGTTAAAGATATAAACGCGAGCATTCAAAAATTAAATGAATTACAAGATTTAGGTGTCCGTATTTCCATTGATGATTTTGGTATTGGCTATTCATCGTTAGCAGATTTAAGGCATTTACCGATAGATCAAATTAAGATAGATCAAAGTTTTATTCGTGATATTTGTACCGACAAAGATGCGGCATTAATTGTTGAAGCCATGCTAATGATGGCAACTCACTTAGGGCTTGCTATAGTCGCGGAAGGGGTAGAAACACTTGAGCAATTAGAGTTTTTAAAGCAAAACAAAAATTGTAGCGTCTACCAAGGATATTATTTTAGCAAGCCCCTACCCGCAGAGGATTTTGAACAATTGATAATTAACAACTAACAATTATTAATTTAAAGACGTTAATCGTAAGTATTCACCTCCCCCTTTGGAAAAGGGGGATTGAGGGGGATTTATTTAATAAAATCTCCCCTAACCCCTCTTTTTTTAAGAGGGGGGCTGAACACTTACCGTTAATCTTCTCGATAACAAGCATTAGCACTCGCGGTTTCCCACAAAACCACTTGGTCAACATTAAAGCCTTGTTCTTTGACGTGTTGAAAAATCATTTTACTTAACACTTCGGCGGTAGGATGTTCTTCTATTGCCATAAAACGCTCGTTTTGCGCTTCTAACAGTGGAATAATCGGATCATCTTTATGCAATAAAAAATTATGATCGAGAATTTTATCAATATAAGATTCTACACAGGCTCTTACATCAGAAAAATCACACACCATACTTTGTTCATTAAGTTGCTCTTGCTTAATAGAAATCGAGGCCTTAACGCTATGACCGTGTAAATGGCGACATTTGCCATTATGATTCATTAAACGATGACCGTAACAAAAATAAACTTCTTTAGTAATAATAAACATAAATTTTATAAAATTAGATGATGATTAGTCGGCTAAAACTTGCATAGTCGCACCGATTTCAAATTCTTTATTTTCCAGAGCGATAACTCTAACTATCGTAATTATGCCAGACATCGACGGCGTAATACTATTCTCAGGGTGAATGGTGACTTCTAGTTTCTCGCCAAGATTCAACGCCTGCGTGGTCATAAAAGAAACGCCAGCCCCACTTAAGGAAGTACAGCGAGCAACACAAATATCACTTTCACCCTCTCGTTTACAATGAATATCACAATTAATCCGCATTCTGAAATATTCACGTTTTTCTGCAAAATCCATCATTTAACTAACTCTTTAAATAAAAATAACCTCAAATTTTACTATAAAATAACTAAATAGGGTTTGATTTATGCAGAACGCTGACTATTGCGCTAAATTTGTGTAAACTTTCTGCTTTCAGCACACAACCAGCAGAGTAAATAATGAGCAAAGCAAATGTTCTTACAGGAATTACCACCACAGGAACCCCACACTTAGGTAATTATGTCGGCGCGATACGTCCTGCAATTGAAGCCAGTAAAGATGAACACGTCACGCCTTTTTATTTTTTAGCCGATTATCATGCCTTAATTAAATGTCAAGAACCTGAGTTGGTTAGAAAATCTAGCTTAGAAATTGCCGCAACTTGGCTGGCTTTAGGTTTGGATACCTCAAATGCGGTTTTTTATCGCCAGTCTGATGTGCCTGAAATTATGGAACTGACATGGATGCTTACTTGTGTCACGGCTAAAGGCTTAATGAACCGCTCTCATGCTTACAAAGCGGCTGTTGCCGAAAATGAGAACGGCAAATCAGAGGATGCTGATAAAGGCATTAACATGGGTTTGTTCAGTTACCCTGTGCTAATGGCGGCTGATATATTAATGTTTAACGCGCATAAAGTCCCTGTCGGTAAAGACCAAATTCAGCATATTGAAATGGCAAGAGATATTGCCAGCCGTTTTAACCATATTTATGGCGAGCATTTCACGCTACCAGAAGCCGTGGTTGATGATAATACCGCGACCTTATTAGGGTTAGATGGTCGTAAAATGAGTAAGAGCTATAACAACACTATTCCGTTGTTTGAGCCTGAAAAGAAATTGAAAAAAATGATTAATAAAATCAAAACCAATTCCTTAGAACCTGGTGAACCTAAAGACCCAGAGACTTGCACTTTATTCAGCACTTATCAAGCGTTTGCGAGACCGTCTGAAGTGGAAGAAATTCGCAAACAATATGCAGAAGGCATTGCATGGGGCGAAATGAAAAAGGTTTTATTTGAGCATATTAACGATCACGTTGCCCCTGCTAGAGATAGATACCAAGCCTTAATGCAAGCCCCTGAGCATATCGAAGAAGAATTACAAGAAGGCGCGAAAAAAGCACGGGCGATTTCTCAACCGTTTATTAAAGAACTGCGCGAAGCGGTGGGTATTTCTGCGATTAAAGCGTGAAAAAAATAAGCTTCAATAATTGGCTACTTAAATCTCTAGAGCTTGCCAATAAACGCCCCGCATTATGGTTAGGCTATGTAATATTTTTAGCACTGGTCTTAATGCTAGGGCGGGTTTCACTTGCGTTAACCATTTTTGCATCAGTTACAGGATTATTCGCAGGCGTTAATATTGCCGAATATATAGACCGCACACAAACCACAGAAAGCTTAATGTCAGCATTAGGAAAAAAATTATCCTTAAGCTTTATTTTCGCTGCCGTGATTGTCGTGCTTTGGTTTATTTTTAGAGTCGTTGCTAATCTCAACGCTGGCGAGCCTGAAAAAATCTTGCAGTTTTTTTATCATTGGGAATTAACCGCTGAAAATTTTCAAGATAAACCTTTTCGTCAATTGATAGCATGGCT
>WTBX01000305.1 GCA_013138855.1 Methylococcaceae bacterium | reverse complement strand
TTAAGCCTGTTACTTTAGTAATAAGCTCAATAGCTAAACCTTCGCCAAGCATCGTTCTTGCAATCGTTTGCTTTTCTTTTAATTGACCTTGCTCAAGTCCTTCTTCCAAACCTTCTTGTCGGACTGTCTTTTCATAAACACCTTGATTATATTCCTCAAACATTACCGCACGCTCTTCGGGAGTTACACCATCTTTTTCAATAGTTTTGAAAACTTGCTGTATTTCTAAACCGTGATAATGGTTTTCATCGACTTCTTCATCTAAAGTATCGTCAATAGCTTCTAGCCATTCTCGGTAAGCGGTTGGCGTTTCCTGATTCACATATTTAGGGCAAAGATAAATTACTTTATGTTGAATTTCACCTAAACCTTCACCTTTCAGGTTCTTAGGGTCAAAATCAATCGTGGCGACATCAGTTTTATGTTTATCGCCTGAGGTTAAAACGACAATAGTAAACACGCGTAAATCAGGACGGTAGTTTTTGGCACTGGCGATTTGTTCTAATAAAGCGACACAGTGATAATGTAAAAATCTATCATAATGATCTTCATGGCGAGTATGTTGTATATCGACAATGATACGATTTTTAGTGTCTTCGGCGAATAAATCAAAATGTGAATCGACTTTTCCAATAATTGGTTTAAAGGATTTTTCGGTTTCTACGTGGTCTATTTCAATGTCTATTCCCAAAACATCACGCACAAAAGCGGTAAATATTTCAGGTTTTGAAAAGGCTTTTTTGAAAATTACCCCATATTTTAAGGATGCGACTTGTTTCATGGGTGTTCTCTTTTGGGAGGAATAAGCGTTGAGTTATAACAATTGATGATGCGGTGTAGTGATTCTAATTTGTTCAGTTTTGCCTTAATTTTTTATTGCGAATTAACCAAGTTTGTTGATTTTCCCAAGCGTTGACATCTGTTTGGTCATTAACGGTTTTCATAATAGCGTGATATGTTTGTAAAACGCGGTGAGTATTTTATGCAGTATGGTTTAATTGTTGTTTAGCAAAAATCAAGCTACTAATGTAAATCTTTTTCAGTTGGATAAAAATCCATATCCATCATTTGCACAAAACTATAGGGGCAAGTTTGAGGAAAAGCTTTACGCGATAAACCCGTTTCTTTTTCGGCTTTGACTAATGCTCTACGATAAGCTTTGTCGATGCTGGTTTGTAAGAATTGCGGATTTTTTAGGCTGGGATTTTCGTCTAAATGGTCATCAAGTTGTAAGCGTTGTTCTTCAATCGTCAGTAGCCAGCTCCGACTTTGAAATGCAGGTTGAAATTGCCATTTTAAGAGGTGCATTAATAAAATGACTAGGCGGCTTATTAATTCACGTTTTTCTGTCGCGCTCATGCTTTCTAATTCTTCTATTAAGTGGGGGATGTCAAGTTGGGATAACTGTCCCTTTTTTAAAAATTGCGCTTGTAGTTGTGTCCAAGCACAAAAGTCTTGTTTGTGTAGAGCTGTCATAAAATATCTCTTTTATGTTTAACCTCGTTCCCAACGAAGACGTTGGGAACGAGGTTAAAATGATGTTTTCTAAATATTTCTAAAGTTTTGGCATGGGGGTATCTTGTTTGCGAGGTCGAATACTTATAGAAACCTTATAAGACCAAGCTTGTTGGTTTAACTTGTCCAATTTACCTTGTACTATCTTTAGATTATGGCTATCAAAAGATTTAAATAAATCAATAGCTAATTTGTAATAACGTCTAGCTTCTGCTACATCTCCTTTTGCCGAATATGCACTACCTAAATTAGTATAACTATTTGCACATTCCCCTTTTAACCCTAATTCTTTAGAAATATTTAACGATTTTAAACTCATTTCAATAGTTTTATCTACGTCATTGCGCTTGTGATGTATGCCCGCTAAAGTACCATAATTTATTGCCATACCTTGTTTTCGTCCTAATTCTTTATTAAGACATAATGATTTTTCATACATATCAACAGCAACATCTAAATTACCTTGTTCACCATATGCCATACCTAAGTTGTTGTAGTTCTGAGCCACATCTACCTTACAGCCTAAATCAAGATGAAGTTTTAATGATTTTTGTAGCATATTAATGCCTTTATCTAATTCACCTTTTTTGAGATAAACACAGCCCAAGTTTCCGTAGTTAGCGGCTAAACCTTCTTGGTTGTTTAATTCTTCATTAATCTGCAATGCTTTTTGAAACATTTTTAAACTATTATCTAAATCATTGCGAGTAGTATGTACGCCGCCTAAGTTACCATAATTTACCGCTACGCCTCTTTTATCTCCTAAAGCTTCATTAAGCCGTAATGCCGTGGTGTGCATTTCAATAGACTCATCTAAATCACCGCGTAAACTATATACAATAGCTAAGTGACCATAAGCCATTGCTATTTCTTTTTGGTCTTGGTGACTTTGTCCTAGTGATAGCACTTTTTGATAAGCAACTATTGCGTTATCTAACTCCCCAACGCGGTTTAATAAATGTCCTAACTGATTCCAACCATCGGCATTATCACTATCTAATTCAGTAGCGCGACGAGAAGCATTTAGAGCTTCTTGAGTATTATCTAAAAAAGCTAATGCGCCTAAATTACGGTAGGCTTCTGTACCTTGTTTAGCGGCAATTTCTGCTCGCTGAGTTTCTTGTTTAAACAACTCCTTAGCTAAATCAAGCTTATCATTTTTAAAAGCTTCGATAGCGGCGGAACCCAATTCGCCTTTTTGACTTAAAGCCGTCACAGCAACAGTTAAACCCTTAATCTGCGCTGCATCAACATCATGTTGTTTAGCATATACAGCAACACTTTCATCAATTTCTTCTTTGCTATAGAGTTTTTGTCCAAGTCTTGATTTTGCCTTTTCTATTGCTTGAGACTTCCATTTTTCTAACAACTCTTCCGTATAAGTTATTTCATCTCTATCAATCAACGTCGCACACGTCGCACATAACCAAATTCCATTTTCAATAGAACTACGTTGTTCAGGTGTCATTGTGGATTTATAACGTCTTGCTCCTTTTCCACTTGCAGCAGCACAGATATGAGCTGCTATTCCAACATTATTTACGCTACTACTTGATTCATCAGAAGCCGAAATGGTAGGAACATCGCAGGTAGGATTTGAACAATGAAAAGCTACACGTTTGCTTAACTTGTCTTTAACAGATGTGGAAAAATCATCTCTAGCCATTATTTTTTATTCCAATGAAGTGTTAGCCATAAGTTAATATTAGGTGGTTTAAGTTATATCGCGCAAGCAATACCTATCTTACTTAAGTTAATGAATTTTATGAGTAAAATAATTGATAATATCCATTGATTTATGAGGGATACCAATAATATTTATACTTTGTGGACTCTTTGTATAAAAAATTAAATGTGAATTTTGTAA
>WTBX01000382.1 GCA_013138855.1 Methylococcaceae bacterium | reverse complement strand
ACGGAATATCACAGCGAAGCCTTTTTAAATAGCTCTTTTATCGGTGTGCTAATCGTCACCTTTTGTGCTGGGTTAAGTAGCTGGATGCTCTATCAACCCTTTGAAGACCGTAGAAATTATGAGGCTAAACTCAGTCCGTGGATTTTAACTTACGGTTTATTATGGCTATTTGGCGGCTATGAATATCAAATTGAAAGTCATCGAGAATTAAGAACCTATCACGGCAATTTAATTTTATTTTTAACCTTATTATGTAATACCGCATTAATCTGGTTATCTAAGCGTTTTTCATGGACGACTGCCAGCAAAGCGGTGTTGTGGATGATGTTGCCGTTATTAGTGGTTGTTTTGGGAATGATGTCGAGTTCGGGACATCCTAGCGAACATCACGGTGCTATCTTATGGACTTTAGCAATCGCAATGTATTTTTTAAATTTGAAAAATACCGAATCCATAGGTCAAACATTCAAACTCAATCTGCATTTATTCACCACCGTTTTAGTTTACTTCTTGTTGCTTTGGGAAGGCGTTTGGCAAGTTCTATTAGGCGCGTCATTACTCAGCGTATTATTTTATTATCTTTATAAACGTTACGAATGGTTGCAAATGCGAGCTTGCGCCCTGTCTTTATTGCCGTTGATGCTATTTTTAAGCTTTAGCTGTTTATTAAGTAGAGACATACATCCCTTTTATTTGCCTGATAACACCATGGGGATTAGCTGGACATTTGAAAATGGCTATATCTTGTGGCCTTTAGCTTTTGGGGTTTTGTATCGCTTATTTTATCAGTGTGATAGCGATGAAAGTGAGGTGAAGACTTTGCCCATGTTTCACGCCCTCGCCTTATTATTAATCGTCACCTTAATAACATGGGAAGCCTCATGGCATTTAACGCGTCATCTAACGAGCTTAAATGGTTGGCATCTTGCCTTATTTCCACTCGCTGCCATTGCCGCCTTATGGTTCATCATGCAAGCGCAAATCTGGCCATTCAAGCAACATTATGATGCTTATTTTCGTATCGCAAGTCCCTTATTAATTATTTATCTTTTTATCTGGTCATTAAGCAATTTAAGCTCGCCAGCCGATTCCACGCCATTACCTTGGATACCCTTTATAAATCCTGCGGAATTAATGCAAGCGATTGTTTTTATAACGTTGATACGCTTTGTTTTTGTCACCCCTGAAAATCATTTATCAGAAAAAGCAAAACGCAATGCTTATATCGTTATCGCCCATTTTATATTTCTATGGCTCAACTATGTATTACTACGCACCATTCATCATTGGGGAGATTTCCCGTGGTCTGGAAGACTTTGGAGTGCAGCGGTCACACAAACCTGTTTATCTATTTTCTGGACGCTGACAGGATTAAGCTTTGCCGTTATTGCGACACGTAAAAAAGTACGCAAATTATGGATAGTAGGCGCAACCTTATTAGTGGTGGTGATTATCAAACTATTATTATTTGATATGTCCTCATCTAATTCTATAGAACGAATTGTTTCGTTTATTACTGTAGGGGTATTATTAATGCTGATAGGTTATTTTGCACCGTTGCCTCCTGCGGAAAAGGAAAAATAGACGCAGAAGTCATATAATAAATAGTGAATGCTATTATCCGACCAATAGTTTTAATGGCTACCCGTTATTTACCACCTTTAGAGATTTATATTTATGCAAAGAATTCCTGCTCAATCGCCTCGTGCCGTAATTGCCAGCCACTTAACACAATCCTTACAATTAGCTTTTCTTTGTCAATTAGAGCGCGTTAGTGGCAGTGTCACTAATGAACAATGCTTTGATAGTCACGAATGGTTTAGAGATGAAGGTTTACACGGGGGAGGCTTGAGATATTTTATTAGCGATAGCGATTTTTTTAATCGTGCTTCCATCAATTTTTCACAAGTCCATTACGACGATGATGACAGCAAAAGTCTAGCTTCGGCTACGGCTTTATCAACAATTATTCATCCACAAAATCCTCATGCCCCCTCGCTACACATGCACATTAGTTGGACGGAGTTAAAAGAAGGGCGAGGTTATTGGCGTATTATGGCTGATTTAAACCCTGCGCTTGTAAATACACAACATCATCAAGCCTTTAAGCAATGCTTAAAACAAGCCGCACCTAATCAATATGATTCTGGCACAGCGCAAGGCGATAGATATTTTCACATTCCTGTTTTAAATCGTCATCGAGGCATTCAGCATTTTTATTTAGAACAATATAATAGTGGCGATAATCAGGGTGATATAAATCTTGCTCATGCAGTCGGTGAAGCTGTTATTCAATGCTATTGCGACTTATTGGCAGAAGTCTTTAATAAACCATCTAAAATCGAAAAAAGTGATGTCGATAAACAATTGGCTTATCACACCCTTTATTTTTTCCAAGTGTTAACGCTAGACCGTGGGACTACTTCGGGGCTATTAATACACGATCAAAATGATGTGGGGATTTTGGCTTCATTACCTGCGCAAATCGACAGAGAATTATTATCTAGCTGGCAAGAACTTATGCCTGAACCTCAAAACTTTTTGTTAGACGCTATCTTGCAAGAACTGCCTCAAACGTCACCTTGTTTAATTAGTGAAGACATAAAAGACAAGCTGGCTAAATCTATAAGACAACATTATCAAAATCATCCTAAAGCGATAACTTTGCAGGCATCTGGTGGAATCACGCCGCCAACTGTTGCTAACCATCGTTAAACTAGAGCATACGGAGCCGCGACTTTTAGTCGCGCACGAAACTTCAAGCATGGGTTTTAAAACAAGCTTATTTTAAGCTGTTTAATTTTATAGGTTTTAAAGATATTTTTAGGTCTCGTGCGCGACTAAAAGTCGCGTTTCCACATATTCTGAGTAGTTACGATTCTGCCTCTTTAATATTTACACTAACTACAATATTCTGGATTTGTTCATCCAGAATGTCTAATTGTTCAATCAAAACTTCTTGCGCAGTATTACCGTTGCTTATTTTTTGTGTCTGTGCAAAATCTGGCTGCAATTCTAAATACGTTGTCAGCATTTTTGGTAAATAATCAGTAATCGTTTGCTTTACAATGTGTAACTCATAAACATTGAGTTCCATTTTATCTAAATACCACAATAAAATTAAAAGATTATTCCTTACTCTAATAACTTTATTTAATATAGCTTCTGAAACTTTTCCCTCCACATCATTAACGACATCTTCAAGCATTTCTCGCAAATCTTCCGTTGTTATTTTTTTATCTGGTTTTACCTGTTTTTTAACTACTGATTTTTTATGATAATTTTTTATCCAAAAGGTGATTAATTCACACGATACAACAACCGTACCAAAAAAAACTACCCCAAAAATAGAAGGCATCATTAAGGATGAAAAAAAGCAAAAAAACGCGAGTATTTCTGCGAGATTAATAACAAATGAAGATAAGCCGCTAAATAGTTTGTCCATTAGCAAATTTAAAGTAAATCATTATCATTAGAAAATTTACTTTTTAGAAAATTTCCTTGAACAATTAATG
Source organism: Methylococcaceae bacterium (assembly GCA_013138855.1). Taxonomy (GTDB): domain Bacteria; phylum Pseudomonadota; class Gammaproteobacteria; order Methylococcales; family Methylomonadaceae; genus WTBX01. Next base: position 2,910 of record WTBX01000382.1, on the reverse strand, counting down.
AGTCTGCATTGCTGCTATTGACATTCATGACGACTTTTTTGATTTGTTCATCTAAAATTTCTAATTGTTCCATTAAAACTTCTTGAGAAGATTTGCCATTTTCTAGCTTACCTTTCTTAACAGAATCAGACGCTACTTCTTGATAACTCTCCAGTGTGGTCGGCAAATAATCAATAATCGTTTGTTTTACTATATGCAAATCATAATCACTCAATTCCCTATTGTCTAACTGAGCTGATAATAGGCGAAGATTCTCTTTTATATTAATAATTTTTTTGAATGCCGCAGCTGGAATTTCTTTCTTAAACTCCCTTACCAATAGCTCAAGTTTGATTTGTAAATCCTGAGAGAAGGGTACTAAGCTTGAAATGGGAGGTTCTTCAATTACCTCGTTTTTATAAGCATCCTTATATCGTTGATATATCATTAACTCTGACATCACCAGAATAATGCCCAAAAACACGCCTACTATAGCCTGCCCCTGAACCATAAAAAAAATTATGGCAAATAAAATAAGTGCCTGCGAACACCTCAGCATCCTTAACAATACTACAATTAGAAATCTCATATATAGTCATCAAAATATTTATTAATTACGTCCCAAAGTCTTTCCCCAATGTTCTATAAAGAAAAGTTTTTCAGTGCTTAGTGGAACATCAGATTTACCCAATATGGGGCGTAAAATTGTTGTCATTTGTAAGATAGTAATAATTAAAATAACACTCCACACCGTCATTAATCCCCCTTCTTTCGCACCTAATTCTTGTAAAATGCGCTTGATAAAACGCAGACTAAAATTCATGCTAATTGCCCACATCGCTAAGTGTAACGCCCCCATGAAAGTTAACGATTTTATCGAAAAACTAAAAATAAACGCCACAGGCGCAAAACCAATTAATAAGATTGCGCTTAACGCCAACATACTGCTTAAAATAAAAGCCGTCTGTTGCGGTGTAATGGTTGCGCCACTTAAACACGCAAAAATATATAAACTAGGATAACAAAGTAAAGCCGATAAGCTAATCCCGAAAAGCATTTTTAAAGGAGCGGCAACCCATTGAATGTCACCACTGAAACTCCCAACAATAATCCCATAAATTAGATAACAAATGCCAATAATTAATAAAAATGGCGGGATATTGTGTTTGAATTCTGATGCTCTAAGTTGCTTGGTTAAAGCTTCGGGGGCTTTTAATAATGCATCCACTAATTGCATAACCGTTGCGTGTTCTGGCAAATGATACTGAGATTCAGGCTCAGTTTTTTCTAACTTTTCAGCGTATTGTGTTGATTCAGCCATCACTAATCTCCTAAATAATTCATTAATATTGTAAATACAGATTCATAAAAACTACTATCAAACGGGTCATCGCGGACAAAGCTAACATCTAAATGCGGTGAACCAAAAAATGGGCGTAAATTCCAAGATAATTGGCAGCCTAAAAATAAATTAGCGGCCAACCAACTGATTAAAATTTGCATGGCTTTAATACGATCAGCACAAAGATATTCTAATAATGCAAATAAACGTAAATTAGCAATAACCCCTGCAAAACTAATGACGACGACATTAGTCAGTAAAAAAATACCATGAGCTTCTTTTGCTGAGGCGGATGCCATAGCGGGTAAGTTGTAGAGCAGGAATAAAATTAACGGTGTGAGCGATGCCAGAATAACGGCTAATAAGGTAAAGCTTATAATGACACTTAAAAAACTTTGCCTAAAGCTGATAGGCGCACCTAATAGTTGTGCCAGCATTCCATTGATAACGGCATTACAGCTACAGGTTAATAATATTAATAACGGAAATTTAACCGCGACATAAAAGCTTTGTAAGGGGTCGCGCCATAGCCCTAAACTTGCGCCATAAAAACTGCTACAGAGAATCAATAACAACAAACAATTTTGGATAACAAACTTGTCTTCATCTAGCCATGCTGCTAACTTTTGTGGATTGGCGTTGCAAAGCGTTGTTAGCATATTTTGAAGTTGGTTAATATTCATGGCAGTTGATAATTAAATGATTTAGTTCGTTTAAACGACTGGCGGCTATCTGAAAGACGTAGTCTTTCGGGTAGCTGCCAGTCCCCATTTCGACTTAAACGTGGGGACTGGCAGCAAGCTAAAGGACTTCGCCCTTCAGCTTGCCGCCAGTCTTTTAAGTGTACAAATTGCTACTTTTCACCCAACATCCTCAGCAACCGTGATTGCCCACCAAGCTCCTTCGGTTTTTTTAAATATTGCAGCCCAGTACCATGACGAAACGTCATACCAACTTTTACCCGCATTATCATAAATTCTTTCGCAAACTTTAAATTTATCTTCTCCTTGTTCTGCTATCACGCAACCCCATAAATTACCCTTTTGTCCGAGGCGTAAGGGTTTATTTTCTATACTATAACCTGCTCCGCGTAAACAGTCTGCCGAAGGATGCAAGCTTCTGGTCGGTCGGTTTAAATGGCGAATTAAAATTTCTCGTTCACCATCAGTAAAACGCGCTATTTTCCCTGTAAAATTTTTACTGAACAGTTTCTCTTTTTCGGTTAACGCTAAGGGGATAAGTTCGCGTCCTTCAAATTCTGTCGGCCAAGCAATAAAGACGCTGGAGCTATTAGCATTACTTACTGATGAAGTAAAAAATGGCATTAATGCCGCACAAATATAAAGTAAACCTATGATTAAATTTCGCATAACAATTTCTCAAAATGGAGTCGAGGAATAGCACAAGCGTGAGCTATATCAAACGCTTTCGCGACTAAAGTCGCGGCTCCAATACCTCAAGCTGATTTACAGGAAACCAATGTTGTAGCTTTAATATTCCTAACATGATAAATACAAACACCACTAGCCCAATTCCTTGATGAGCCTCAGCAGGTGCGTTCACAATACCGCTTTCGGTAAAAAATAATA
>WTBX01000384.1 GCA_013138855.1 Methylococcaceae bacterium | reverse complement strand
TTTTATCAATTAAAAAAATGGTCATTTGACGGTAGATTGGCGTTGTTTGATGGTAAAGAGTCGTGGTCGGCTTCAATAGAATGGACACATTCAGACGGAAAAGATGAATTAAAATTATCAGGCCCTTTAGGACAGGGGGCGGTTGCAATTTCGCTTACTGAAAATTCTGTGACTATTGATAGAGGCGATGAGCAAATTCAACAATCAACGGATGTCGATGCATTTATCGAGCAACAATTAGGCATATTTATTCCAGTCAGAGCCTTGCGTTATTGGGTTTTAGGTTTAACTGCGCCTGAAAAAGAGTTTGTTGAATTAACGGGTGGTTTTGAGCAGGAGAAATGGATCATTCAATATTTACAAATGCAGCAAACCGATAAAGAAAAATGGATGCCGCGCAAACTAAAAGCGCATCAAAATAAAACTCGCTTAAAATTAATTATAGATAATTGGATGTTGTAATGACACGAACAAAGGACATGCAATCAGCATGGGCGGAAAAATGGCCTGCGCCCGCAAAATTAAATTTAATGTTACGGATTACAGGGCAACGAGATGATGGCTATCATTTGTTGCAAACGGTTTTCCAAATGCTGGATTTGTGTGACTGGATTCAATTTCACCCAGTTAGTGACAGCTCAGTTAGTCTAAAAAATCCCATTACAGGTGTACCAGAAGAAACTGATTTGACGGTACGAGCCGCAAAATTATTACAAGCCGAAGCAAATTGTCAACAAGGGGTTTGTATCGAAGTCGAAAAAAATCTACCAATGGGCGGCGGTTTAGGTGGCGGTAGTTCGGATGCGGCAACGACCTTGCTGGTCTTAAATAAATTATGGAATATCAACCTGCCAGTAGAAAAGCTCATGCAAATGGGCTTGAAATTAGGCGCAGATGTCCCTGTCTTTGTGTATGGTTTTTCCGCATGGGCTGAGGGTGTGGGTGAGAAATTAGATCGAATAACCATTCCAGAACAATGGGTTGTGATTATTAAGCCTGATTGTCATGTAGACACTAAAGAAATATTTTCACAAAAAGATTTGACACGTAATAGCAAAACTATCACAATAGCCGACTTTCTTACGGGGCAGCAGCAGAACGATTGTACTGCGATTGTTCGTAAGTTATATCAGTCTGTAGAACAAGCCTTGCTTGCTTTGTCTGAATTTTCAGAAGCAAGATTAACAGGAACAGGAGCGTGTGTTTTTGCGCAGTTTGATTCAGAAGAATCTGCTCGTAAAGCTTACCAAACTCTAAAACCTGAATGGCAGGTTTATTTATCCAAAGGGATGAATGAATCGTTGCTTAGTCAAAAGCTAGCGTTGTTTTAAAGACTTTCTTGATTATTGGGCCGTCGCCAAGCGGTAAGGCACGGGGTTTTGATCTCCGCATACCCAGGTTCGAATCCTGGCGGCCCAGCCACTTCTCCGCTTAATATATCTTTTTGGAGTGCTCGAATGAGTGACGCCTCTTTGATGGTGTTTTCAGGTAATGCAAATCCAGCATTGTCCGCAGGTATAGTAAGAAAACTCAATATGCGTCTAGGCATGGCTAGCGTGGGGCGTTTCAGTGATGGAGAGCTTGCAATTGAGATTGAGGAAAATGTTAGGGGTAAGGATGTTTTTGTTATCCAGCCTACATGTTCTCCTACTAATGAAAATTTAATGGAATTATTAGTGATGATTGATGCGCTCAAACGCGCTTCGGCATCACGGATTACCGCAGTAATGCCTTATTATGGCTATGCTCGTCAAGATAGACGAACACGCTCGGCGAGAGTGCCGATTACTGCAAAGCTAGTTGCCAATTTAATTGCTGAGGCAGGTGCTGATCGTGTATTAACGGTTGATTTGCACGCCGATCAAATTCAGGGTTTTTTTAATATTCCTGTAGATAATGTCTACGCATCCCCTATTTTATTAGGTGATATTTGGCGACAAAAATACGAAAATGTAATGGTGGTTTCACCTGATGTAGGTGGAGTTGTTCGCGCAAGATCGTTAGCTAAACGATTAGATGATGCGGGTTTAGCCATTATTGACAAACGCCGTCCTGTCGCAAATGTCTCAGAAGTGATGCACATTATTGGCGATGTCGATGGTCGTACTTGCGTGATGATTGATGATTTAGTCGATACCGCAGGCACATTATGTCATGCTGCGGCCGCATTAAAAGAACATGGTGCAGTTAAAGTTGTTGCTTATTGTACGCACCCTGTATTGTCTGGGAAGGCAGTTGAAAATTTAAAAAGTTCGGTATTAGATGAATTAATCGTTACCGATACTATACCTTTGAGTCCAGAGTTATCGGCTTTGGGTAATGTCAGGCAATTAAGTGTTGCCGATATGCTAGCAGAAACTATTCGTCGCATCGCGGCAAGTGAATCTGTTAGTTCGCTTTATGTTGATTAGTAATTATTTGTAGTGCTTTATGGCACGGGCTTTGGAGATAAAAATGTCTAACGTATTTGAATTTGTGGCAACTAGCCGTGAAGAATCAGGTAAAAGTGCAGCAAGAGCTACACGTCGCCAAGGCGATGTACCAGCTATCATATACGGAGGCGATACTGCTCCAGCGATGATGTTGTTAAATCATAATGATGTTGTTAAGCATCTTGATAATGAAGCCGTTTATTCTCATGTTTTAGACATCTCTATTGATGGCAAAACTGAAAAAGCAGTTTTAAAAGGCGTACAGCGTCATCCTGCTAAATTTCAAATTTTGCATTTAGATTTTATGCGCATCAATGAAACTGAGCAATTAAGAATGCACGTTCCTCTGCACTTTATTAACGAATCGACTTCAGTCGGCGTTAAAAAAGGCGGTGTTGCAACACACGCTAGAGTTGAGGTTGAAGTAATTTGTTTACCTTCAGCACTACCTGAATATTTAGAAATTGATTTAGAAAACATTGATTTAGGTGGTTCAGTCCATTTGTCAGAGATTTCTTTACCAGAAGGTGTTGAAATTGTTGAATTAACACATGGCGAAGGTCATGATATAGCGGTTGTTTCAATTATTGAATCACGTGTATCTAAAGCAGATTTGGCAGAAGATGCTGGTGAAGAAGAAGGCGAAGCACCTGCTGCTGAGTAAGTTAAATGATTAAGCTTATCGTTGGTCTGGGAAATCCAGATCAACAATATGAAAAAAACCGACATAATGTCGGTTTTTTGTTTTTAGAGCGTTTAGTTTTAGATTATGGCGGTTCTTGGGCAAAAGAATCACGTTTTCAAGGCTGGCTTGCGAGCTGTCATATTGGCTCAAACAAAGTATTGCTGCTAAAACCTAATACCTTTATGAACCTTAGTGGTCAAGCTGTTGGCAAGATTGCGCGTTACTATAAGTTAGAGCCTGAAGAAATTTTAGTCGTGCATGATGAGCTAGATTTTTTCACAGGCGTGGTTAAATTAAAAAAAGGCGGCGGTCATGCAGGGCATAATGGCTTGCGTGATATTATCGCTCACCTAAGTTCTAAAGATTTTTTCCGCTTGCGCGTAGGCATAGACCGACCCAAAGCAGGAAAACCTGTTGCCGATTATGTCTTATCTAACCCCTCTAAAACCGATATGGTTTTAATTGAGGATGGATTTGCGCGTGCAGAAACGGTTTTAAGCCGTATGGTTGCGGGTGATTCCGCAACTGCAATGAATGAATTACACAGCGATTAAAAAAAATATTGACAGATGCTGATTTTTTCAGCATAATGACCAGCTCAAGTATCGGAGGGGTTCCCGAGCGGCCAAAGGGATCAGACTGTAAATCTGACGGCTCAGCCTTCGGAGGTTCGAATCCTCCCCCCTCCACCACTTCTTGTCTTTATCGGATTCTGCGGGTGTAGTTCAGTGGTAGAACTCCAGCCTTCCAAGCTGATTATGTGGGTTCGATTCCCATCACCCGCTCCAAATCAAAAAACTCTTCTGCTCATATAGCTCAGTCGGTAGAGCACTTCCTTGGTAAGGAAGAGGTCATCGGTTCAATTCCGATTATGAGCTCCAGTTCGACTTCGTTTAATTCAAAATCTCTTTATTTAAATAAAAATAAATTTCTCTTGTCTAAACGAACTGAATAGTAGATAATAACCAGCTCTTTCAACGCAACAGTGTTGGAAACATTATGGTAACCGTGTCGGTCCTCTCGCAACGATACGCTGTAAACTCCGCCAGGTCCGGAAGGAAGCAACGGTAGCAGCAGATTCGTGTGCCGAGATGTGGCTGGCATGGTTTCCGCCCAATCTCCTTATCTTCCTAGAGTCTCTAATGGCTTATCAGGTACTCGCTAGAAAATGGCGACCGCAGAATTTCACAGAAATTGTCGGTCAAGAACATGTTAGCAAATCTCTTATAAACGCCCTGCAACATCAGCGTTTGCATCATGCTTATTTATTCACAGGAACACGCGGTGTAGGTAAAACTACCATTGCCAGAATTTTGGCGAAAGCGATTAACTGCGAAAATTTACAAGACTTTAATCCTTGCGGACAATGTGCTGTGTGTACCGCTTTTGATAATGGTCGCTTCATGGACTTGATTGAAGTCGATGCCGCCTCGCGCACCAAAGTTGAAGATACCCGCGATTTATTAGATAATGCGCAATACGCACCCAATCAAGGGCAGTATAAAGTCTATTTAATCGACGAAGTTCACATGCTCTCTGGTCACAGCTTTAACGCCTTGTTAAAGACATTGGAAGAGCCACCTCCGCACGTCAAATTTCTGCTCGCAACCACCGACCCACAAAAAATTCCCGTCACCGTTTTATCACGTTGCCTGCAATTTAATTTAAAGCGTTTGTTACCTGAGCAAATTGCTAAGCAAATGGACTTTATTCTTAATGAAGAAAAAATCGAATATGATCCGCCTGCTTTAACTTTATTGGCTAGAGCTGCGGATGGTAGTATGCGTGATGGTTTAAGTTTATTAGATCAGGCCATCGTTTTTGGACAAGGACGTGTCAATCAGCTTGATGTCAGTGCAATGTTAGGTACAGTCGCACAGCAACCTGTCGATGATTTATTACACGCTTTAGCAAATGCAGACGGAAATGCGATTTTAGAAAAAGTCCGTGAAATTGCCGATTTAAGTGCGGATTTTAGCGACGTATTACAGCAACTATTGCGCGTATTGCACAGAGTCGCTTTATTACAAGTGCTTCCTAGTTTCAAAGACCAAGAGTTTGACGCACAAATGCTGTCAGAGCTTGCGCAAGCCATATCACCCGAAGACATACAGCTTTATTATCAAATAGCCCTAACAGGACAAAAAGATTTAGAACTTGCACCCGATGCGCGTATGGGATTTGAAATGGTAATGCTAAGAATGCTTACCTTTAGACCTGTAAGCTCTACGAATCAGACTCAAAGCATTGCCCCATCATCACGACCTCAGCCCGCAGTACGAAATGCCGTATCACAAGCTCCAATTCGTCAAAGCGAAAGTCCTACACCTAGCGTAGCACCGCAAGCAGTCGTAGTTACACCTGAGGCTAATAACCCGCCTCCTTATATTCCTGAGCAGCAACCGCCAGCAATAGAATCACCCATTCCAAATAATATTCCCGCTTACACACCAGAACCTCAACAAGCCGCGCCTCAAAGCACCGCAGTAGCAGGTAATGATTGGGCAAGTATTATTTCGATAATGGGTTTAAGAGGATTGACCAAGGAATTAGCCGACAACTGCGTATTAAAAAATGTCGATGAGCGTCATTGTTATTTAGAAGTAGATCCTAATTACACAATGGCAGGCACAAAGCCTAAAGAAAAACTAGAAGCGGCGTTACAAAATTATTACCAAAAGCCTTTAAAATTGCGTATTAGTGCGCAATCGAGCCATAATGTCAGCACACCCGCTTTGCACCAGCATCAGCAACGCGAAGAAAAACAGCAGGCGGCAGAAAACTCAATTAATAGCGACCCAAATGTTTACGCCTTAAAAGAGCATTTTGAAGCTAGAGTCATGCCTAATACAACAACCCCCATAGATACAAACGAATAAGATAAACCACGGAGAAAGACAATGAAAAGTAATGCGTTAGGCGACATCATGCAGCAAGCCCAAAAAATGCAGGAAAATGTCAAAAAAATTCAGGAAGAAGTTGAAGCATTAGAAGTGACTGGGCAATCAGGCGCAGGTTTAGTCACCGTTTTAATGACAGGCAAGCGCGAAGTCAGAAAAGTCACCATTGATGAGACTTTAGTCGGTGACGATAAAGATATGTTGGAAGATTTAGTTGCCTCCGCGATTAATGATGCGGTACATAAAGTGGGTAAACTTAAAAAAGAGAAAATGGAAGGCGCAATGGGTGGATTTCCTATGCCTCCAGGTTTTCAAATGCCTTTTTAGGAGACAGTCATGAGTGATTGTTTATTTTGTAAAATGGCAAGCGGTGAAATAAAGCCTGATGTGGTTTATGAAGACGGCAACATCCTCGCCTTTAGAGATATAAACCCGCAAGCCCCCGTGCATATCCTCATCATTCCTAAAGCGCATATAGCCACCTTGAATGACTTAGATGACCCTATGCTTGCAGGTCAGTTATTACAAACTGCGACAAAACTTGCCGAGCAAGAGGGGATTAGCGAAACAGGTTACCGAACTGTTTTTAATTGTAATTCGCAAGGTGGACAGGAAGTCTTTCATCTACACCTGCATTTACTAGGCGGCAGACAAATGAGCTGGCCTCCAGGTTAAGGCTACAAAGGAGTGAAAAAACAAGTTTTTTCACTCTTTAGCACGATGAAAAACATCTTCATCACTTCACGTTAAGTAATGATGTTAGAAAAAGGTATATTAATTGCTCCTAATATTTTCAAACCTGCTAATTAGGAGATTATATTTGATGGACATCACCACCCCCACGTTATTATTCCCCGCTATATCCGTATTATTTTTAGCCTACACGAATCGTTTTTTAGCGAT
>WTBX01000286.1 GCA_013138855.1 Methylococcaceae bacterium | reverse complement strand
GCAATATCATCACAAACATCTTGCTCTGCACCAATGCCCAAGGCAATATCGGCTAATAACTGGGTATTAACAGGATTACGCCGCGCATGAGTAATTTTTTCACCCTGTGCCATTTTGGTCAATTTACCAACCATCCCGCCAATTACAATATTTTTAATCCCTACTTTTTCAGCCGTATCTAAAGCAGGGCTTAAAAAATCGCCCATTTGTACAAACGAGGCTTCATTTAATTGCGGTAACTCTCTAATAGTAAACTTTTCAGTACGGCCGCCTGTCGTCAAAACAACCGTATCTAAGCCTTGATTAGCTGCAACTTCAACACCCTGAACGACACTTGCTCTAAAAGCAGCGGTGGAATAAGGATGCACAATTCCTGTCGTCCCTAAAATAGAAATTCCACCGACAATCCCTAAACGTGCATTAAGGGTTTTTTTAGACATTGCCTCGCCATCAGGCACGGAAACCGTGATTTCTAAGCCTTGGTACTCTAATAAATCCGACGCTACTTCGCGTACATTATCGGCAATATTTTTTCTAGGAATCGGATTAATTGCTGCACCGCCAACGTCTAAACCTAAACCGCGCATCGTAATCGTACCGACACCTTCACCGCCACAAAGCTCAATGTGTTCTGCTTGTTCAGGTAAAAACTTAACATCAACGGTTAAATGCGCTTGATGCGTACAATCGGGATCATCACCCGCATCTTTAATCACTACTGCATGTGCTTGATGCTCATCACAATAGCCTTCGGTGACTTGAAAGGTGACGCGCTCACCATTCGGTAATAATGATTCAATTTGCTCAGGAACATTGCCTGTTATCAAGCCAATAACCGCAGCGCGACTTGCCGCAGCGGTACACGCACCAGTGGTATAACCTTTGCGTGTGCCTTTTTCTTTTTTAGGTTTCATAGCCACAATGACTAGCTCGCTTCTGCTAACGCCAATAAAGCATGAATCGCTGCAACAACTAAGGTTGAACCACCTTTACGTCCATGTGTCGTTATCCACGGCACAGCGCCTAATAATTCAGTTTCTGCTTTAGATTCTGCGGCTGACACAAAGCCTACAGGCATCCCAACGATTAACGCAGGCTTTACATTTTCTTCCTGAATTAAACGAATCACCTCTAATAAAGCCGTTGGAGCATTACCTACCGCAACAATACTACCGTCGAGTAAACCTTGCTTATGAGCTTTACGCATTGCTTGTACCGCTCGGGTACTGTTTTCAGCTTTCGCTTGAGCAATGACATCCTCATCAGAAATAAAATGATTTGTCGTTACCCCAAAATGAGCTAAACGTGGCTTAGATAAACCCACACAAATCATTTCAACATCAGCAACAATCGGCGCACCGTGTTTAATTGCTTTTAATCCTGCGATGATAGCTTGCGGATGAAAATGCGTTAAACCATTAAATTCAAAATCTGCGGTAGCATGAATCATGCGACGAACGATAGCCCACTGGTCATCCTGATAAGAATGTCCACCGACTTCATTATCAACAATTGCAAAAGAATCATGCTCAATTTTTTGACCTGCTTGGGTCATTTGTTCGGTGACAGTATTTGTATTCATAACTATTTTAAATAGGTATTACCGTTAGGAGTGAAAAAACACGTTAGTTTGGAGCCCAATAGCTTTAGCTATTGGCGAATCTCGAAAATAGCTAAAGCTATTTCACTCCGTTTTAATTACTTAATGCTGATGATGCCCATGACCATGTTCTTGTGCAAATTGACGATAACTACAACCATCACATTCCATCATCACAGGTTTTTCTTCTTTCAATAAATTAGCGATATTATCATCTAATAACTGATAAATTTCCTGCTCAAAACCCAAATAAGTTCCTAAAGCAATCCGAATTTGCGGATATTGTTGTTGCAAATAACTAAGCTGCTCATCTATCCGTTTAATTAAGGTTCCTGTAAATAAATAATAAGGCTGAATCACAATTTGCGTCATCCCTAGTTTAACTTGTCGTTGTACCGCTGTTTCTAAACGTGGATAGGTAATCCCCGTAAAGGCAATATCAATTAACTCATGGTCGGTTTCTTCCCACAACCAACGTGCGATTTTCGCCACTTCACCATTGGCAATTTTATCTGACGAACCACGACCGAGAATAATCACCCCTGTGCTTTTAGGGTCAGGCATGGCGATAGTATCCATAAGCTGCATTAGTTTACGACGCAGCACTTTCAACATTGTAGTATTAGCCCCTAAATGCCTACCGTAATTAAATTCAACATTAGGATGACGTAATCGTGCTTCGGCTAAATGCTCAGGGACTTCCATTTTTACGTGAGCTGCGGCATTTAAAATTAACGGAATAACTAAAACACGCTCAGAATCTTTAGCGGCATTATCAAAGCCCTCATCTAATAAAATGTCGGCGAATTCGATAAAGCAAACTTCAATTCGCCAATCGGGATGTTGTTCACGCCAGTTATCAGCAAATTTTTCTATCTCAATATTGCCATCTTCATCACGGGAACCATGACCGACTAATAAAACTGTTTCTTTCAAACTTTAATCCTCTTGTTTTAAAACGGAGACGCAACTTCAATCGCGTACACAATTTTAAGATAATTTAATTGTTCTATTTGCAAAATAACGCTTAATTCAAAGACGAAATATTGAAGCATTTTTTGTCTCGTGCGCGACTTAAAGTCGCGTCTCCTATTCTGAACTTTTACGAAAACGATGCGTAAACCCTGCATCATAAAGTTTCGATTTCTTTAACTCTGTCCAGTTACGCGCCCCTAACGTGGGACTGGCAATAATCATCGCCTGACTATTTATTTTCGCGGCTTTGCACTTATCACGAATATCAGCGATTGTACCGCGAATAATTTGTTGTTCATTTGGCCAACTGGCTTTATAAACCACAACGATAGGCGAATCTTCTAACCAACCTGCCGCGAGTAAATCTTCTTTTACCTTTTTTAATAAAGTAATAGATAGATATAAACATAAAGTGCAATGATGTGAGGCAAGTTCGACTAATGATTCACCCTCTGGCATGGGAGTTCGACCTTCTACACGGCTAAAAATAACCGTTTGTGTAACTTCGGGCAAAGTTAAGGTTTCAACGGCCGCCGCTGCCGATGCCATTGCCGAAGTCACACCAGGTACAACCTCTATGGCGATGCCTTCTTTATCTAAAGGTTGCACCATTTCGACTAATGCACCATATAAACTAGGGTCGCCTGTTTGCAAACGGATGACTTTTGCATCATCAACAGCACGACTGATTAGCCAATCAGTGATTTCTTCTAAAGTCATCCCTTTGGAATCTTGAATTTCACAAGATTCTTTTGCCCAAGACATTGCTGCTTCTGAAACTAAAGAGCCTGCAAATAAAATTGCATCAGCTTCACTGATTAAGCGTTGCCCTTTAAGGGTTAATAATTCAGGATCACCTGGCCCTGCGCCTACAAACCATATTTTTTTCATGTAAGAATTTTTATACTTTCGCTCCCACATAGCGCATCATTGTCATTAAGTAAGGCAATGACATGGAGTAAAATAGCTTTAGCTATTTTCGAGACACGCCAATAGCTAAAGCTATTGGACTCCGACTTGTTCATTATTTCCTTAACTTAACGGCAATAACATAAGTAACTATCCATAAGTCTTCTAACATTTCAATAAACCGTTAAAACGGTTGAGTCCTTGTTTTTCACATAGCCCACGGTTTAAACCGTGGGCTATGTGAACCAATGAAAATAACCGTTTCAACGGTTTTCTCGCAAAATGTTAGGATACTTGTGACCACCTACTTAGCGCGTGGGAACTAATTATTTAATGACAAGGAAACCCAGAACTATGACGCGTATCATGCGCCGCATTATGAATCACCTCTAAAGGCGCAACACCTACCGCCGATAAAACAACTACACCTAAAACAACACTCGCTAAAATCTGACTGCTTTTGCGTGTATTAACACTAGAAACTTCTTGAGTTTGAGAAAATTGAATCATGAAATTACTCCTGATGATCGAGAGGATAAATAAATTTATCCGTTAAAAAGGTAGATAACACACCAATTATAAGCCATAGTAAAGCGTTGGCAACACTGGTTTGCACAATGAAATCATGCCATAACGCGGTTAATGCACTCACAGCTTGCGGGTCAGTATTCGCAAAGCCATGAATTTCTGGCTGAGGTGCGCCTAATAAATGCGGTATTACTAAGATAACAAGCCCCACGCCTTTAAAAGCCACGCTTGAAAAAGCAATCATCCACAAAGCTATCGCTGTAAATAAAACGGTTAGCAACCACCATGTCTGCCGCCCTTCTAAATGCGCCGCTTCCATACCAGGAATTTCAGGAGGTAAACCTAAAGCGGGAGCTGCAAAAATACTTAAAAAAGCTGCGCCTCCCCAAAAAATACCCTGAGTTATTTTTAATGAAGATCGTGTCGCCATCGCACTCATTAATAATAAAGCATAGGCAAAACAAACCAGAAAATTAGCTAAAAAACTAAACCCTGAGCGTTCTCCCCCATCTTCAGGTGCCCACACCTCAACAGCCTCAGCTTGTTCACTCACAGCTTCCGCGACTTCATAAAATTCTGAGTCTAAAATAATCGGGGTAATTAAGAATTCTTGATAAACACTCAAGAATAAACCTGCAACAATCGCTATCGAAAATGCAGATAAAACAAGGTTTCTAAAATACATAATAGTCTTTAATATCGGTAAGTAATCATGGCACGAATTTGATCGGTATCTTCGGATGAATTTTTATCATCAATCACCGCATATATTAATTCAGCGGTGAGCTTATCGTTCCAATTGTAATTGAGAAAATAATTAATTTCCTCGACTTGATAATCTTTTTTATTGGCGGCTCTAAATTCTGCCATCGCCACACCTAACGTAAATTCATTGCTGAGAGCATATTCCACACCTAACAAAATACTCTGCGTATCCTCACCTGTGGCAGCATCTAAGGTTTGATCTTCCAATGAGGTGAAAAAAGCCCCGCCGCCAAGACTTGCGACAGCACCCGTATTACCAAAGTTTTTATTATAAGCCGCCGTTAGCGTGACATCGTAGCCCGAAATGGAAGTCATAAATCCTAAAGTCTGCGCATCAATCTCACCTAGCCTAGCTGCACCGCTATCTAGTCCCCAATCATATTGCAAACCAACATCATAAGAAATTTCTGACGTTAAAAAATTGCTATACATCAACTCGCCATAAAAAATCGTCAAATGATCGGGAATTAAATAAAACCACGCATTGCCGCTCATATGTTCTTGCTCATACGCTAGCCAACTGACCCATGCGTTTCCATCGCGTCCCCCTAACGCTTCACCAATAGGCACAAAATGAGAAAGATTGCCGCCATTTTCCCAGCCAGAGGCTTCACGAATAAAACCCGCACCTAAATAAAACTCATCACTCAAATGATAATCGACTAAATAGGCTTCAAATAAATTTGCCACCATGCGTAAATCATCGCTATCTAAATGCGGTGAATCGAAATTTTGTCGCCCTAAATGCGCTTCAAAATCACCATACGACAGCGTTAAAAC
The DNA here is from genome assembly GCA_013138855.1 of Methylococcaceae bacterium. Lineage (GTDB taxonomy): Bacteria > Pseudomonadota > Gammaproteobacteria > Methylococcales > Methylomonadaceae > WTBX01. The sequence continues at coordinate 5,256 of WTBX01000286.1, read as the reverse complement.
CGCCTCGCCCAGCATCAGATAACTATCTTTTTTACGGTTAAAAAAATCGCCATGAATATTATCGTCATCATGACTATTCAGCCCTGTGTCTAATACACCAAATAGCCCTAAATGCGCTTTAATATGAGAATTTAAACGATAACCACAACCTAATTCGCCAGCCATAGCCGTTGCTGATGAAGTATCTACGGAACGCACTTTAGTTTGTAGAAAACCTGTTCGCAGATAACCACTACAACCATAGTATTCTTCACCATGATCAACGGCTTGATAAGGTTCAATATCGTCTGGAGATTTGTAATTGAAAACTTTGTCTTGCTCTTCATCACCGTGAAGATGAGCATAGGCAGGATTGATTGCTAGAATTAGCAAAAATAAATAGATAAAAATGTTCATAAAGCCCTCTGCGCCGCCCGCGCAAAATGAAAAAATGCAGGGAGGGGAAGACAAAACAAATCTTGAGTGATTTGCATCGAAAACAGCCCGCCGCTGCGCGAATAAGCTTTGAGGCAGGTCTCCGGACTTATAAGTGGCTTAACACCGACTAAATCGCCTTCCCATATTTTTCAATACAGTGGCATATAACTTAGCTTTACTTATTTACCGTTGCGGGGGCAGTGTTGGCATTGTGAGTTAAAACTGACGCACCAACTTCCCATTTAAGTCTTTGTTTAAAACAAAGACACCAGAAAGCAGGCGAGAGATTATAAGGCTTTATGTTTTTAAAGCAAGGGATATTAATTTGAAAAAAGAGTCTCGTTGTTTCAATGTAAGTGTTCAGCCCCCCTCTTAAAAAAAGAGGGGTTAGGGGAGATTTTATTAAATAAATCCCCCTCAATCCCCCTTTTCCAAAGGGGGAGGTGAATACTTACGTTTCAATCGCTTCGCCAAATGAACATGGTGAAAATATATTTTAAGTTGCGGATGTTATTTAATTTTCATTCCTTAGGGACTGCCATCTACCCGAAGGACTTTGTCTTTCGGGTAGATGGCAGTCCTTTATGAAATCAAGACCCCTGTGGGTTTTTCCATTTAACATTAACTTTAAAACTAGCATTACTTTTAACTGAAGAAAAAATAATACCTGCTTCACCACTAAAGCTAATCCCGAACTCCAAACTAATTTCATCGGGTGTATTTATATCTTTTAACGACGTTAATAAGGCATTACCAATGGGGCGATGGATTGAATTGCATCATTAAAACTACGCGGTGCTTGTAAGGTTTCTTCCTCATCAGCTCCGCGACTACCCCGGCTCACACGTTGTCGAGCTTGTTTTGAGCATCACTTTCTTCTACTTGCATAAAAGCTGATTCGCCATTTTCTAATTTAAACTCAATTAAATTCGCCATTGTGATTTACCTTATTGTTGTTATTAAAAAGCTAGTTTGAAGCTTAATTTATAACGACTCAGGCGGAGACGCGACTTCTAGTCGCGCACGAAATTTCATAAATGAATTTTAAAACGAGCTGACCTTAATCTGTCTTATTTATAGATTTTGGAGATGTTTTTAGGTCTCGTGCGCGACTAGAAGTCGCGTCTCCGTATACCCTGAGTAGTTATTTTAATTCTAAACTATTTCTAGCGAGATGATGAAAAATATCTAAAGCTATTGGACTCCACCTTGCGGGTGTAATCTGCTATGATTGCCAGCTTTTTAAATTTGAACAACAGGATAAAAGATGTCAACTTTTGAAAATGTGACGGTGGTAAAACAGGCGAATATTTATTTTGAGGGTAAAGTCAGTAGCCGTACTGTGCAGTTTGCAGATGGGACTGAGAAAACTTTGGGTTTTATGCTAGCAGGTGACTATACCTTTAATACCGCAGCGGCTGAGGTGATGGAAATTATGGCTGGGGAATTGGATGTTTTGTTGCCTGAAACAGACGAATGGCAAGCTATTAAGGGCGGTGAGTCGTTTGATGTACCTGCCAATTCTCAGTTTAGTTTGAAAATTAAATCACCGACTGATTATTGTTGTTCGTATTTAAAATAAGATAAATTTTTAAAAATGTGTAACTATTCAGCTACTCAGCTCATTTCTAATTTATAACTGATGTTACGCAAAGACACGAAAGTTAAAGGGCTTCTGGGTTTCCCGTGAAAACATAAGTATAAAGACTGACAGTCCTTCCGTAGAGTATGAAAATCAAGAGGGGACTGCCAGTCCTTTTGCTAAATTTGAGTCCAAAACATGTTTTGGACTCCATCGTTATATTCTAAACATTGAAGTGCTTGCAATTGTGAAAAAACGTGTTTTTTCACTCCTTTGCGTAACATCAGTTTATAACAATAAGACTGGCAGCGAGTCAGAGCAACCCGTTACGCAAACCGCGAAGGAACTCGGTGTAAATCCAAATACACTATATACTTGGATCGGCAAATACTCGCAAGTTAAGGAGCAAGTGACTGTGCGAACTGACCAGCATCTTTATGATGAATTAAAACTAGTCCGCTTGTTTTAAGAAAAAACTTAGAAAATATAGGGTTTTGGTACTTTAAAGATATGTATAGACTGGTCTTTAGTTTCACAAATTTTAGCTTGTATTTTTGCTTTACGTTTATCAGAAACGACAATAACGGTTTCCTCATCTAACCAAGAGACACCTTCGACATTGCCATATATAATTTCACCTTTGTCATCTCTTGGAAACGAATAACTCACGCCATCATCAACAAAATACCAGCCGCCTTCTTGAAGCTCACCAATCCAAAGAGCAGAGCTTTCTTGCGAAACTACAGCAACACGTAAACCCTCTATGCCAATACCAGCATAATCTGAAAATCTAACACTTTTAGGAAGTTTTAGTGTAGCTCTATGCCCCCATTGGGTTACTTCTTTTTCAAAGACGTGAATTCTTCCATGTCCTTTTTTTGTCGATTTTTTACCGTCTTTAGCTTTATTACCTTCGGACAAACCTAAGGTATAAGCTTTTCCGCCCCAATTTACATAAGATAAACCTTCGATACCTTTGTTAGTATCACCATCAAATAGAAAATCGACTGGGTTACTTTCAATAAAATTTAAGTCTAAATCATATTCATCAATTCTAGGGCAGAATTCACCTTGTTCATTTTGATGGGATTCTTGTACGATTAATAGGCGTTGTTGCTCACTGTCGAAAGCTATATCTTCAAAGTCTTGCCCATCACCTTTTAAAACCAGCTGATTATTTTCATCAGCCAATAAATTGTTATTGAGTTTTGCAATATCAGGTTTATTATCAAAAACCACATAAGAATAATCGCCCTTAGTGTAAACACCACTGGCTTCGAGGCGACTATCAGCATCACACTCTTTTAATAACTTATATATTTTTGATTCTTTAATAAGTTCTAAGGTCGCAAGTTTTGGTTTAGACATAATGTATTCTCCATCAGCAGGGGCTGTTAATTGAAAGAGATGAAACTTAAAGCGAGGCAGTAGAATTAAGTATCAAAGCAAAGTTTTTGAATATTTTGGAGTACAAAACATGTTTTGTACTCCAGTTTTCAGCATAATTTTTAAGAGGTATAAAAAATATTTATATTCAGAATAATCGCTTAAAAAACGCCAGAATCAAATTTATACGGTTAGCTCGACTTCATAAGCTGTAAATTTACGAATATTAATCACACCGCTATCAAGTAATAAATATTGACCTTTAATCCCCTCAAGTACACCAGAAACTTCGGCTTGTTTATCAAAATTGAATGACTTAACTTTAGTAGGGTAAGTGACGATAGGAAAGTCTATATTAATGATGTTTTCGTCAGTCAAAAGTTCTAACGCTGACTCACCAAATTGTTGTCTAAGGCTATTTAATTCTTGCTCGCATAGTGAAATTAACTCATCACGTTTGGCGATTAAATCTACTTCATCCGCCTTAGACTTTAACATTTTTTGCCAGCTCGTTTTGTCACTGACATGTTGAGCAATAGCAACTTCCACTAAACCTGAGAGCTGACGTGTTGCCACTTTAAATATAGGTAAAGCTTGAGTTGCGCCTTGATCTATCCAGCGCGTTGGAATTTGAGTATGTCTAGTAATGCCGACTTTTACGCCTGATGAATTAGCAAGGTAGACAAAATGCGGCTGCATACAAAACTCTTCACCCCATTGAGGCTCTCTGCACGTCCCTTGATCATAATGACAGGTTTCAGGTTTCATAATGCACATATCGCATTGAGCCAGTTTTTTGAAACAAGGATAACAGAAGCCTTGGCTAAAGCTCTTTTTAGTTTTGCGCTGGCAATGGACACAAACAATATTGCCTGTATGAGTTAGTTTAATTTCTTGACCGATTAAAGGGTTCAAATCGACCAAATTATCAGATAAAGGTAATTGATAACGAACAGGGGAAAGCAGTTCGGTTTTCATTTTGCGTAATTCGCCTAGCATTTAAAGCCCTTAGTATTTTAACTGTTGATATAATGCCGCCATTTTACACTACTCAAAAAGGCAGTATGTCACTTAAAGTTGTAAAAGAATGGTAATGACTCAGGCGAAGTTGCAACTTTTAGTCACGCACGAGTCATAAGGGCGAGGCTCAAAAAATCGTGAACGTCAAACCATTGAAAAAGTTCGTTATCAGCTCACCGAAGTGAGACGCTGTGATGACAAGATTACAGAGAAGAAACCACACTTTCTGTGAAAAGACTGCCTGTCCTTCTTCTATTTTTCACGGAAAATCCTAAAGAACCAATTTTTAACTACAGAGGATAGTTCCATTCGTTTAGCGGAGGTGTTGTATAATAATCCTTTAATATCAATTAAATAAACTAAATGAAAAAAATAACTGTAGCAGCAATTTTATCAAGTACCTTGTTTATCAGCGGTAATCTATATGCTGAAAGCACCTCACTAACCAATGAAAATATTCAAGGCTCGTGGATTCTGGAACACACTAAAAAATCTGGACAAACTGTAAAACGAGAAGATACTTGGGTCTTTAATAATGACGGCACTGTAACTATTAAGCATATTCCACGGGAAGGCGGTTATTACGATCAATCCCCCGTCAAGTATGACGTTAAGGATGGTAAATTAAAAATCGCTATTTTAGGAAGAGCAGGGAAATTTGATAAATTCTCTTTGGTCAACAAAGGTGACAAAATTATGATACTGAAAGCTAGATTTGGCGATGTTTATCAGTTTATAAAGAAGTAAAATACAAATAACTTTCCAAATCTAAAATTAATTCGTTCATGTTGAGTTACAAAGCATGAACGACTTAACTACCTGCCACAAATAAATTCGCAAATCAGGGGCAA
>WTBX01000164.1 GCA_013138855.1 Methylococcaceae bacterium | reverse complement strand
GCCATTATTGCGCGATACAAAATAAAGACTATCACCTTTTGCGGGATGTAAAGCTGCATGAATAGCTTCTTTACCAGGCATAGCAATCGGTGTAGGCGGTAAGCCGTTAATGACATAAGTGTTGTATGGGGTTGCTTCACGCAAATCTTTATAACGAATATTACCTTTATAGCGATCGCCCATGCCATAAATAATGGTAGGGTCTGTCTGTAATTTCATTCCTATTTTTAAACGTCGGGTAAACACACCAGCAATCAGCGGTCTTTCATGTGCTGCCCCTGTTTCTTTTTCAATAATTGACGCTAAAATCAAAGTTTCATAAGGGGTTTTCAGCAATAAACCCTCTTCTTTAGCTTGCCATTCCTGCTCTAAAACCTTTTGCATTTTGTTATAGGCTCTTTTTAGCAAGATGAAATCAGTGGTATTTTTATCGAAAAAATAAGTATCAGGAAAAAACAAACCTTCGGGATGCTTATAATCAGAATTAAGTTTTGCCATTAAAGTTTCATTATCGACATCGGCTAAAGTTTGTTGCAAATAAGGGTCTTCGGCGATTTTTTGACGAATTTGTTTGAATGCCCAGCCTTCTGGAAAAGTAATTGAATACTGACGTGATTTTCCTGACACAAACAGAGCTAATAACTGTGGCGTTGTCATCCCCTGTTTTAATTCATACTCTCCCGCTTTGAGCTTATTTCCTAGTTTTTTCTCATAAGCCATCACCTTAAACCAATAAAAATTCACCTTGATTTGTTTGGCTTGCAGGTTGTAGATAATTTTATTAACCGAATCGCCTTTTTTAACGTCAAAAAATTGCTGTTTGTTGACGACAGGTTTTAACTGTTCTGCTTGGTATTCCATCCAGCCCCAACCAGCTACAGCTAAGCTCAAAAATAATAAAAATACCAGCGTTTTTAAAAGAAATTTCATATAAACTGTTGTTTGTATTCAGCTAATGCCGTTTGTAATGATTGTGTTATCTGACCTTTAGAAAATGATTTTTCGGCTAATTTTTTAATTGCCCAAATACCAATCACTGAATTAGTGACAAAAATTTCATCTGCGTCTAAAAGCTGTTGTTGAGTAAATAAACCTTGTTTATTTTCAATCGCTAAAGCGTGAGTCATTTTTAACACAAAGTCGCGCATTATACCTGCAATTCCTGATTGTTCTAAACTAGGGGTATAAAGGATATTATCTTTTACAAAAAAAACATTGCTCATCGTGCCTTCAATCACATAATCATTAATATCTAACATGATGCCTTCTTGAATCACAGGACTATCCCATTCTGCCCGCGCGAGGACTTGCTCTAAACGGTTTAAATGTTTAAGCCCTGCTAAGGTTGGGTTTAACCCTAAACGCTGCTGACAAAAAATTGCGTTAATCCCTTGTTGTTGAAAGGAATCTGGATTATTAGGGTAAGGATGCAGTGATAAAACTCGTGTAGGTTCTATGCTCTCAGGTTGTCGATAACCACGCCCACCTGAGCCGCGAGTGATAATGATTTTTAAAACTCCGTGCTGGCAGTTTTTAATTAAAGCTAACGCTTCCTGTTTTAATAAAGAAATATTTGGTTCAGGTAATAGTAATTTTTTACAGCCTAAGGTTAAACGCTGACAATGCTGGGCAAAAAGAATCAGTTGCCCATTTAAAACTTCAATGGTTTCAAACAAACCATCACCGTATTGAAAACCTCGGTCAGAAATAGATAATTCATTATGTTGTTCGCCATTAATTAACCACTTAACACCATCGTTTTTATTTTCAAAATAATCAAGAATCTCTTCAGCAGAGAACTTTTTTAATAACTCTTTTATCATTATTTTTTTTGAGCGTTGTTCTTCAAAGTAAGCTCGTACTTCATCCTCAGGAATTCCAGCAGCCCGCTCTTCTGGGGTTAGATATTTCAAATGACTTAATGCTACGTCTCTTTGAAATTGCTCTAAGGTATAGGGCATATTCTTACTCCAATCAATAACATAAATATTCTCAATCACTAAAACAATGCTAATGTTTTTTTGTAAGTTCCTGCTTTTCCAAAAAATCAATAAATTCTTGTTTAGAATAATTTTTAAAACACTCCTCTATAGGAACGCCTTCTAATCTTTTATCTACAGAAATTCCTGCTAATTTTTTCTCATCAGGAATGCCTTCTAACCTTTCTTCCTCAGAAACTCCCACTAAGCGTTCTTTCGAGCTTAAAAAATGCAAATGATTTTGCGCCACTTCTTTTTGAAATTCTTCTATTGTATAAGGCATTTCCAACCCCTCCAATTGATAATATTCATATAATAAATTGATCGAGCTACTCGGATTTGATTTCGCATGATAAAACTTTTTCCCATAATCAATCGAATCTAAGACATTACTAAATAAATGCCAGACTGCATTATGCGTAGCTTTTTCAATCTGACTTAAAACAATCAGGCGAATTTTAATGGATAAATCCAGTTCATACACGCCTTGCTTTAACTTGGTAAAACCAACTTGTTTTTTCAAACCTTGAGGAAAGCGGGTACTAACAGCATAAAGACTAAATTCAGTTTCAGGAACTAAAGTTTCACCCCCTAACTGTTTGCGATAATTAACATAATGTCCAATCAATTCCTGCACAGCCCACGCATCAAAACTTTCACGCATGGATTTATAACTGAGCAAATTATGCGTATTTAAATTATCCAAACCATCTGGCAAGATGCCCTGAAATTCACCCTCACCTTTATGCAGTATGACCACATCTAAAAAACTGTTGTTGCAAAGATAAATCTTTTTCTAATTCTACCGTATAGGGCGTATCGGTAAAATAATCCGTTAAGAAAATACCGAAGAGCCGATGCCAATTAATCATAGCGTTCTATCTAATTTACGATAGCTGATAGCTTCGCTTAAATGCGGAATTTCTATGGTTGCAGACTGGCTTAAATCCGCAATAGTGCGTGATAATTTTAAAATACGATGATAAGCACGATTTGATAAGCCAAAACGATTCATGGCTTGTTCTAATAATTGATAACCTTCCTCGCTTAACACACAAAATTGTTTAACTTCATTTGCACTTAAATTTGCATTCGGTTTACCACTACGATTTAAAGCGACATTTCTTGCAGCAATCACTCGCGCTCTAATTTGATGACTACTCTCTTCTCCATCAGGCGAACCTTTACGCAATACCTCATGCGGAACACGCGGTACTTCCAAGTGCATATCAATACGATCTAATAAAGGCCCTGAAATTTTATTGCGATAACGGCTTACTTGCTCAGACGTACAATGACAACGCCCTGAACTATCACCTAAATAACCACAAGGGCAAGGGTTCATCGCCGCAATTAATTGAAAACGCGCAGGAAAATCAGCTTGCTGATTCGCACGCGAAATGGTGATATGACCAGACTCTAAAGGCTCGCGTAAAACTTCTAAAACCTTCCTATCAAATTCTGGCAATTCGTCTAAAAATAACGCACCATTATGCGCTAACGATATTTCACCCGGTCTAGGATTACTACCGCCACCCACTAAAGCAGGCGCGGAAGCGGTATGATGCGGTGCTCTAAACGGAGGTTTTCGCCAGTTTTTAACATCAAAGCCTTGATTACTAATTGAACTAATCGCAGCAGTTTGTTGCGCTTGTTGTTCGGATAATAACGGCAAAATTCCCGATAATCGTGCGGCAAGCATAGATTTCCCTGTTCCTGGTGGGCCTAACATCAACAAATTATGACCACCTGCCGCTGCAATTTCAAACGCACGTTTCACATGATATTGACCATGCACATCTGCAAAATCTAAAGGAATTTCTTCTTCATCAAAAACAAGGGGAGGAATTTCGGTATCTAATTGCTGTTGTCCACTAAGGTGAGCGCAAACATCCAATAAATGTCGTGCAGGAAAAAGTACCACCTCTTTAATCAATGCCGCCTCTGGCGCATTTTGTTGGGGTAAAATTAAATGTCGCCCCGCATGTTTAGCTTGTAGAGCAACAGGTAATGCGCCATTAATCGCACGTAATTCACCGCCTAAAGATAATTCGCCAACACATTCATATTGCTCTAAGGTATTGTTAGGAATTTGTCCTGATGCGGCAAGAATGCCTAATGCAATCGCTAAATCAAAACGCCCGCCTTCTTTTGGCAAGTCAGCGGGCGCAAGATTAATGGTGATGCGTTGCATTGGAAATTGAAAGTTAGAATTTAAAATCGCCCCATGCACACGGTCTTTACTTTCTTTGACAGCCGTTTCAGGCAACCCAACTAAGGATAAAGAGGGCAAGCCATTGGAGATATGAACCTCAATAGTCACTAAGGGCGCGTCTATACCAGAACGTCCTCGACTATATACAATGGCAAGCGACATCAACTAATCCTTATTATTTAGTCATCTACTTTCACTTGAAGGCTCTTTTCAATCTCGGCAACTTGCGCTTCTAAAGCCTCCAACTTACTGCGCGTTTTAGCCAATACGCCTTTTTGGACTTCAAACTCTTCACGCGTCACAACATCTAGTTTCCCTAATGCCGATTGCAAAATGGTGTGAAAACTTTTTTCCATATCTTCTTTCAGGTTATTAAATCCTGGAGGGACTGCGCCAGCTAAACGGCTGGCAATATCATCTATAGCTTTGGGATCAAACATTTGTAATCTCTGGTAATGTTAAAAAGGGAGGTCAATTTAAAGCGGTTCTACCGTATGTTCTCTGCAAATTTTATCAGCATCCGTCTGGCTCAATGGCAAATCGGTTAATTGACAATGAAAATGGTTATCGACTTCGGAAAAATGATGGCAGCTATGGCATAAACCGAAACTTTTAGAGTTATTCGCTTTTTATAAAGCCGATAAAGTGGCATGTAAAGCATCTTCTAATGACGAAAAACTTTGTTTAGCGACTTCCTGCTCTGCTTGATTAAAAGCATCTAAAGGGGTTAGTTCTGTCACTAAATCCAATCCAGCCTCAAGTAAACTCAAATGCACAATGCGACCATCATTGCTATTGCTTATTTTTTGAACGTAACCTTTACGCTGTAAAACCTGCACATGGACAGGTTGCAAACCAATGGCAGCATATTTTTTTCTTTCTTCGGAACGTCATAAAGTGCTGATGCGTTCAATCAGCCTAAAAGTATTTAAATCTTGCATAATGAGTATTTTAACATGGCATCGCTTAATTAGACGACGAGGTAATGATATTTAGTCGCTAAAATATGCCGCTGTACTTTAAATCTGACATCCTTCATTTTTCGGTTTACAGTTTAAATTGGAGTCCAATAGCTTTAGCTATTGGCGAGTCACGGAAATAGCTAACGCTATTTCACTCCGCGCAACTTTTTAAACATAAACTGTAAACTACTTTTAAGGCAAATGAAGAATGCCATATTTTTTGTTAAAAAATAGGCGAAAAATTTTCATGCCTTTCGTGAATAATTTCCCCGTTCAGTTATTTACTTGATTTAACAGTTCTATTTGCGCTTGAACAATATCATCGCTTTCTTTTCTTTTAATTTGTTGATAGCTGCCATCACTTTGCAATACCCATGTTTGCGAATTATCTTTTAAGTAACATTCCAAATCATGCAAAATTCTGTTCTGTAATTTTTTACTTTCAATAGGAAAGCACGTTTCAACACGTTTAAACATATTACGACTCATTAAGTCAGCACTCGCTGCATAAACCTCCCATTCACCACCATTCTCAAAGGCATAAACACGAGTATGTTCCAGAAAACGTCCAATAATTGAACGGACTTCTATATTTTCTGACACCCCTTTAATATTAGGTCGTAAGCAACAAATACCGCGTACAATCAATTTAATTTTTACCCCTGCTTGAGACGCTCTGTATAAGGCTTGTATTATTTTCTCTTCAACGATTGCATTAACTTTAATAATGATGGACGCTGGTTTTCCTGCTTTAGAGTTTTCAATTTCACGTTCAATTTTTGCAATCAAACCACTATGCAAAGTAAAAGGTGATTGCAGTAATTTATTAAGCTTGGTAACTTTGCCTAAACTTGTTAATTGTACAAACACGCGTCTAACATCTTCGCCTAAAACCTTATCACAAGAAAATAAGCCATAATCGGTATAAAGCTTAGCGGTTTTGGGGTGATAATTGCCTGTCCCTAAATGCGTATAATTACGCAAAACTTTACCTTCTTTACGCAAAACCAAACACATTTTTGCATGAGTTTTATAACCTACGACCCCAAAAACTACATGGACGGCTGCTTCCTGCAATTTATTGGCAAGGTCTATATTTTCTTTTTCATCAAATCGAGCGCGTAACTCGATGACTACCGTGACTTCTTTACCCGCTCGCGCTGCCTTAATTAAAGTACTCACAATAGGTGAACCAACTCCTGTACGATACAAGGTTTGCTTTATGGCTAATACATCAGGGTCATTTGCGGCTTGACGAATAAAGTCAACAATCGGGGAAAACGAGTCATAAGGATGATGCAATAAAATATCTTGTTTTTTAATCGCATTAAATATATTTTTATTACGCCCAAATTGACTAGGCATATTAGATTTAAACGGTGCAAACTTTAAATCAGGCCGATCAATCAACCCATAAATAGCTTGTACACGATTTAAATTAACAGGCCCATCGGCTAAATATAAATGTGAACGATCCATTTCAAAACGTGCCAGTAAAAAGTCGATGGTTTCATCAGGCGACTTAGCATCAATTTCAAGACGTACCTCATCGCCATAATTACGCATCATCAACTCGCCTTCTACCGCGTGCATCAAATCGTCAATCGCATCATCGTCAACAAATAAATCACTATTACGCGTCACTCTGAATTGATAGCAGCCTTTTACGGTCATGCCATTAAATAATTCATTCACAAACTCATGAATAATGGATGATAAAAATACAAAATTATGCCCTTCGCTATCCGTTTCTTCATTGGGTAATTGAATCAAACGCGGTAAAGCGCGGGGAGCCTGTAAAATTGCCCGCCCACTATTACGCCCGAAAGCATCTTTCCCTGTTAAGGAAATAATAAAATTTAAACTTTTATTTAAAATACGTGGAAAAGGATGCGCTGAGTCTAAACCGACAGGTGTTAAAATCGGCAATAATTCATCGTTAAAATACTTTTCTAGCCATTTTGATTGTGTTGCTGTCCACTCACTACGGCGAACAAAGTGAATATTTTCTTTTTTTAACTCGGGAATCAAAACCTTGTGTAAAACTCGGTATTGTTCAGCCACTAATTCATGGGCTTTAAGTGATATTTTCGCTAATTGTTCACCTGCTGTCAGCCCATCCGCAGCCATTGCCGTCGGGTCTAAAGTTGCTATTTGCAAGACACTGGCAACTCGCACTTCAAAAAATTCATCTAAATTAGAGCAAGAAATACATAAGTAATTAAGTCGCTCCAATAAAGGAATATCTTCTTTTTTAGCCTCCGCTAAAACCCGTATATTAAATTCTAATAAACTGAGTTCACGATTGATATATAAATCTGGTTGCGTTAAATCAATGGTTTCCATGTTGATATTGAGAGGTAAGTTGAAAAAAGAAAATAAGAACTGTCTTATATACCACAGTTAGGTAAAAAACACATGACAGATACTCGGTTATTTTTGGAAGAAACAAAGGCTACCATTTTAAGGCGGGGCAGTTGTACTAAGACCTCCGAGGTTTTCAAAACCTCTAAGGTCTAGCATCTATTGTTGTCCTGTCCTAAGTTGTAGCCTTCAACACTGGCTAACGCCTGTAGTTTTGAATTGGCTTCTTCCAAAGCTTTTTTAGAATCTATTAATTCATGGCGCATATCTGAAATACGCACCATCGCTTTAATTTTAGCCTGCAAAACATCCTCTTTAATAGGCTTAAATAAATAATCATCCGCGCCTGCATCAATCCCTTCGACAATATCTTCTGCATCCGTAAGTGCGCTTAAAAAAATAATCGGCACCCATTCTTTTTTTTGAAGTCGCATTGCTTTTGCAACATCATGACCACTCATTTTCGGCATTAGTACATCAAGCAAAACTAAGTCAGGAGATTCTTCTAAATATAACTTTATTCCCTCTTCTCCACAGCTTGCAGTAATAATTTCGTGGCCTAACGTTGTCAGGTGAGTTTTCAGAAATAGCCTATAAAAACTCATATCATCTATAATTAAAATTTTCATCGTTATAATTTCTAACCTGCTCCATGTCAAAAGGGGTAAAAAAATGTTTCATTCCCTCTATTCTCTATAAAAATTATCTAACTAACGCACCACTAATAATAGAACGCTCCTGAAAGTTCTTCTCAGGAACAGATGACTCCTCAAAATTACGACTGCTAATGGTGGTAATGGTTTTATGCTGATTATCAAAATGCTCTATAACATTTTTATTAGAACGCCAAAGCTGCCCTTCAATATTTTCAGGTTCAGAATTAAGTTGACGTTTAAGTAAGCGTTCGCGTTTATCGTAAAAATCTATACGCACTACCAAAAAATTAGCTTGAGTAATCCAAAGTTTACGAAAACTATAGCCCGTTTCTTTTTTCAATTGCGCATCACTTGCAACCGCTTTGATGACAAAGGTTTTAACCCCCTTTAATTCTTCATCAGCAAGACGCTCATAGTTGAATTTATCTCGCGCTTCAGAAACCAAATCTTCAAACGTATAATCAGTCCCCATAAAATAGTTTTTACGCCCACCTTTGGCGATACGCTTCATTTTTTTGCCATAAGCAGGCAAATAAAGCCATTGATCATCAGCTGCATTTTTATGTTGCCATGTTAATAAGCTCACACCTTTAATACCAGAAGGGGCTAGAAAAACTGAAACATAACGACTTTCATTCGCATCAATTTCACGTTTATAACGGTGCATTTCACGCTTTTCTTCATTGCCTGACTTATCAACCAAAGTCATTTCTTGAATTTCCAATTCGTAAGGTCGGTCATGACGTTTGGATACTTCATCAAGAATTTCTCTGCCAGATAATACTGTTTCGTCGGCTGAGACCACTATATTAACTGTTAGTAATACAAACGCAAAAACAGCCGTACGAAGAGTAGAAATATTATTCATGATTAACTCCTTTCTTTAAATATAAGCTGGGGGAATAATGATATAAAATCATCTACAAAACACAAATACATTGTATATCATAAGGTTATAAAACAATGTCAATCGCGTTAACAAACAATATAACTATACATTCACTTAATTTACCAGCATTAGTATAATCAGTATCTTCAAAACAAGGCTTAATGTATTATAATTATACCGCCTTACATAATATCAGCGGTGATTGATGGTATGTAATACAGCAAAGCTATTAAGCTAATTACTTTAACTAAACAAATAAAGGAGCCTATCATGGCAAATTTGGATGAAATTACGAGAGATATTCTTACTTCTGTAGATGGAGCCTTAGGTTGTGCCGTCGTTGATTTATCAAGTGGTTTATTGTTAAGCGTCTCTCACAATGTTCCTTACTTTACTCAAACTTATTTAGAAGCGGTAGCTGCTGCTGCGGTTGATATGTTCAGAGGTAAAAATGTACAAGCCGTAGAAAGCCTATTAAGTAACCAGCGCGGAACTAACCTTGAGCATTCTATTCATGAAATGCAAATGACTACGGGTAACACCTTACACTTTATGTCTACCGTTCCTGACAAACCTGATTCATTAGTGGTACTTATCACTAGCAAAAAGACTAATCAAGGTATGGGCTGGGCATCTATTCGTAAAAACTTGCCATCTATTGCTCCATTAGTACCTTAGTCGCATAGTATAATTATCTGCGATTCATTAAGATAATAAGTAAAAATGAGCTGCTGAAACAACAGCGTTTGTTTCGGCAGTTTACTTTATACAAAATTAGCCCCTTAAAAATATGCCCCCTTTGCTTCCAGACAAAGATATTGCCGCCAGAGACCTCTGGCCACCAAAAGATGGCCGCAGCATTTTAGCAAATATCGCCGATAAAAACTTTCAGATAACAGAACCTGAGACTGACAGTTGGCTGGTATTGGTCGAACCACAATGGCAACTATTTAGCTCTAAAGATGATCTTTGCGACAGCGACAATGCTGTACGTCAAAAACTATTCGACGCGGTACAACTACAACAAAGTTTAGGTGAACTTATCAGCAGTCAGCGTTGTTTAGCCGTTGCTGAAACAGGTGAGGATTCCCAATGGCGTTTGTGGCAAATTGTGCGTGTAGAAAAAACATTGAGCCAATTATTAGAAAAAACACACACAGAAGTCGATGCGAAAAAAATTGCAGCGATGTTATTTATTATTGCTAATAAATTTGTTAACGCCTGTCAGCAACTTTCTAAATTTGAAACACAATTAACACCGACTTTAGATAATTTGAGTTTACAAGATAATAAAATCATTTTTACAGGCTTTATTCCAACGGTTAATAGTACACCAGCGATTGAAATAGAAAGCCATATAACACAAGCCTTTCAAGAAACTATTACAAAAATAGCTAATAACCCAGCCATAGAAAACGCACAAATATTACAGTGCCTAACCTTACATGCCAGCGAAAATGCGGAGCATAAAACTTGGCTTAATGCTTTATCAAAACTTTTTAAGCAATAGTTCTGCTTTTGGATACATGAATGAATATTGAAATCATTGGCTCACTCGATGGAAAGCAATACTACAGCAGTCAACAAGTTAACGATTTACTAGAAGAAGAACACACCGAATTAAGTTATGGCGAAGCCTTTATGGGTCGTCCTGGAACGCGTTTATATGCAGGGCTAAATGAAATTGTAAAACTACGCACCGAACTTGATTTAAACGAAGATAAAGCACGACGTTTTGTAAATCACACCCTAGAACAAGAACAAAAAATAGGGGTACACCATCCCCATAAAACATGGTTTTTAATCGAATTTGAAGATAACAAACTCAAAATAGGTAATATTTGCCCCCGCATCACCCCAATACACACCTTAGAAGAAGGCGAAAACTGTCAACTCAGCGATAAAATAGACTATTTAAAACAAATCTACCGTTGCTATTTTGAAATCGCGAGTCGCTTTAGTTTACGTCTTGATGAAGGTCTATCAAACTTTGGTATAGATAAGGATAAAACGCTTTATTATCTGGATGATGATCTTTATTCATGGGACAAATTTATCTCATTCTCCCACCTTTTAGGCGTATTAATCCGCAATAACAACTGGCTAGATGAGGCCTGTGCAATAGAATTTGGCAGTACATTACAGCAATTAATTGGCGAATTTTTTGAAGACAGTCATACAGGTTACATGGTTGCTAGACAGTTGCGTGATATTTTTATGCCCGATAACGACAGAAGGCGGGTATTAGAGACTATTATTGAACAGTTAGAGCAACGCAAAATCGTCAGAAAAAAAGTAAAGCCCCATAATGATGAATATTTAGCCATTTTATCCGATGTTCATGCTAATTTACCTGCCTTAAATGCTGTTCTTGATTATCTGGAACAACATAATATTGCTCAAGGGATGGTCTTAGGAGACACCGTTGGCTATGGCCCACACCCCACTGAATGTATCGAGCGTTTACAAAAAACTCAGCTCACTGTTATCAAAGGAAATCATGACCACGCCGCCGCTAGCGGTGATACTAAACGCGGCATGTCATCCACTGCACGCTGGTGTATAGAGTGGACAATTCCACGCTTAACCGCCTCGCATACACAATGGTTAAGCGATTTACCTTTAGAACTCAGCAGCGATGATAATGCCGATAAAAGCTGGCGAGCCATGCACGGCGCACCGATAGATCCTAATTATTTTTATGCTTATGTCTATGAAATGACCTACGAACAAAACCTCGACGTGATGGAACAAAAGCACATGGATCTTTGTTTTCATGGACATTCTCACATACAGGGTTTATATGCTAGAAATAAATCAGGTATAGATAGCTTTTTAAACCCAGACGCTAAAATTTCTCTCGCTAACTATAAACATGCTTTGATTTGTTCAGGTGCAGTAGGACAACCGCGAGATGGTTGTAAGGGCGCACAATTTGCACTTTATAATCAACGCAACCATGAAATAGAATTTAAAGTGGTTGATTACGATATGAGCAAAACTCTCACCGATTTACAAAAATATGAATTTCCAGAAATGCTAGGGGAACGTTTACAACGTGGTGCATAGATAGTAAATAGCTGAATATCATTATCTATAAATAAGTAGGTGTTCAAAAGTATCCTAATATTTCGCTATTTTGCAGAAGATAAGTAAGAAACCGTTAAAACGGTTTATAGAAATGTTAAAAGACTTTTGATCGAGTACTTATCTACTAATTTTCCTCCTGCTTTCTTATAAACGCCATGCTTAAAGTCCATCAAATCCCTGTCTTAAGTGATAATTATATTTATTTACTTCACGATACTGATACTGAACAAACCGCTGTAGTCGATCCAGCCGTTGCTGAGCCTGTTTTAGAGGCACTTCAATCCCTAGATTTATCTCTAAATTATATTTTAAATACTCATCATCATAGCGACCATATAGGCGGGAATTTAAAATTAAAAGCGGCGACAGCTTGTCAAGTTGTAGGAGCTGAATCGGATAAAAAACGAATTCCCTTAATAGACATTACCCTAAAAGAAGGCGATGTATTTCAGTTAGGCTCAGAAGCGGCAACAATCATAGAAACCGATGGCCACACTATCGGACATATAGCTTTTTGGTTTAAAAACGCCGAAGCGTTATTTTGTGGTGATACATTATTTGCAATGGGCTGTGGACGTTTATTTGAAGGCAGTGCCGAGCAAATGTGGCAATCATTAAATAAATTAACCGCATTGCCAACTAACACACAAATTTATTGCACTCATGAATACACCGAAGCTAACGGTCGCTTTGCGTTAACGATAGAACCTAAAAATGCAGATTTAAAATTTAGAATGCAGCAAGTTAAAGCCCAACGCGCACAAGGCTTAGCAACCGTCCCCTTTTCATTAGCCGAAGAATTAGCAACCAATCCGTTTTTACGTGCAGAATCCAGTTCAAGTTTTGCAGAAATTAGAACTAAAAAAGATAATTTTAACGGATAAACAATATATATTGCTCTAAGCCAACAGTATTCGTAGGTTTGTTTAATCTCACCGTAACTACTCAGGCGGAGGCGCGACTTTTAGTCGCGCACGAAGTTTCACTCATGAATTTTAAAGCGAGCTTATTTTAATCTATTGAATTTATAGATTTTGGAGGGTAAGTATTCACCTCCCCCTTTGGAAAAGGGGGATTGAGGGGGAT
>WTBX01000375.1 GCA_013138855.1 Methylococcaceae bacterium | reverse complement strand
TATCAATCACCTTATAAGTGCCACGCTCTCGAATCAGAGATTTAATTTTTTCAGCTTCATCTGAGCGCACATAGTTTTTAGCTAAAATAGCTTTAACATTTTCCAGACCTTGATTAACCACTTCCTCATCATCAGAGGCACAATACATACCCAGCAAATATTCCAGCACATAAACAGGGACATTCACGCCCTCTTTTAGCTGTTTAGTTAAATCTTTTCTGACCACGCGCCCTTTAAAATGCTGATTAAGCAAATTATCTAAATCTTTATTTACTTCATTTTGAGTTGATTTCATCTTTATAAGGGGGAGGCAGAATTTAATAATCTACCATGAAGGGCATGAAGAACATGGAGAAAAAACTTCATGAACTTCATGTGCTTCATGGTTATAAAATTTATAGTGATAGCTTATTTATTTAGGTACTGGTGTTAAAAAAAATCATCCTGAAACGCTAAATCAATCGTTACGGCATAATGGTTATAACGTGTATGAGTAAGCGTATCTTCAAGAACTAAAGTATAACTGGCATAACGATCAAATTCCGCACCCAGTAATTTTAAAAGCACTTCACGACTACGGCTATCCATTGATGGGTTTTGACTATTAAAATTCACCGTTTCCCGACTAGAAACCTCTTTCCCCTCAGCATCTATAATAAAAATATCCAACTCTCGCCCGATAAACTTCTCACCAACGGCATCGGTTTGAATAAAGCGGATTTTATCAATATTATTCACAATATTAATCGGCTGTGAGGCAATAACCACCGCCACCGCTTGTTTTTGATGTTGTTTGATTTTTTCTCCACGCAATTCAGAAATACTCATAACAGGCACACAAATTTCTTGCAACATCGCCCCGCCATGCACAAATCGTGCGCCGCCGATAAAATGAAAACGCTGTGCGGCTTTAGGGATTAAAAACTCAGTGTCACCACTTGCCTTCGCAGTCTCTGCAACTCGCCCTTTCCAACAACCTGCACCCGCACTTAAATTTTCACCAATAATATAGCGTTTTTTCGCTTCAATCGTACCCACTGGTTTATGCGTCAATACTGTTTTATCATCGGATGTTAACGCTTGTTGTTGAAATAAAAAACCATGATCTGCCGTTAGTGCAATACGACTAGCTCCTAAACGATTAATGACCCGCGTGACTAATAATTTTAATTCATCAATCGCATCCCGACAGGCGGCAAAGGTTTTTTCTTCGGTGGCTAATTTATCGCCCATTGCATCAATGCTATCGTGATAAATATAAACCACCTCGGCATCACGCACCTTATCGCGTCCTTCTTGATTGCTCCATGCCATTAAGGTTTTAAAATGCACTGCCATACCGTTGACTTTTTGCAAAATTTTATGACGATTTTCTAAGCCTTGGCTAGACAAACCATCCACAAACACCGCGCTGCCTTTATCCGCTTCATAAGCCAATGTTTGATGGGGTAATAATGCCGCCATACCCAATTGAGTATAACTAGGTAATACCCCTAACTGAGAACTTAGCTCCGCTTTAAAGCGTTTTTCGGCATTAATTTCTACCGCTAATTCCTGTGCGACTTCATAACGCAAAGCATCCGAAATAATCACAAAAATGCGTTTGGTTTGCTTGGCTTTTAAATACGCCCTAACATATTCGCTATAAAAATCATATTGCTGTGGAATTTTGGCGATAGACCATGTTTGCAAACTATTTTCTTTTTCTAGCAATTCATCCCACGCCACGCCCAATTCATACAAATACCAATGGCAATACAATTTTTCCACTTCCTCATCAAGCCGACGCAAAATATCTGCCCCTGCACTATTGACCGAATGCACCGCCTCATTAAATAAGCGATAAGATTGGTCAAACTGATAAAGCTCCTCTTCATAGGCTAAATACATCGCTTTAACGGAGTCAAACTCAAAACCATGCGTGATTAAAGAACGTAAATAAAAAAGCTGTTCCGCCTGTTTTAACGCCTGATAAATCGCGGCATATTCTTGACGCGCCACACACCAATGATTACCTAAACGAGTGGCAATAAAAATTTCAAACTGTCCTCTCTCCAGTTTTTTAGCCTTATCTAATAGCATTGTTACTAAACCGCGAATAATGCTTTGCTCAATCACCTCAAAAGTCTGGCATTCTAAAAGCTGTATAGGTTGATAATTTTTACACTGATTTTCAAAGTCTAATTGTTGGGCAATGATTTGAGATAAAGCGTTATAGCAGGCTGAAAAATTACGACTATCACGCCAATTTTTCATAAACGCTAAGCCAGCAGCACGCGCAGCGGCGGTTTTTAAGACGTTATTTAATAAATTATCGCGTTCAGGGCTATCAATTTGACTCCACAACTCAGTACAAAATAATTTAAGCACAAAATCTGCGATTGAGGGCGTATCGCTTTGATAGCAGAACTGAGAGGCTAATTCATCCCATAAGGCATGGTTTAAGGAAAACTTTTCCAGTAAGGGCATAAACTCGCTAGTCTTTTTTTCCGCGCTTAAAACGGCTTGGTAATCGCTGATTAATTGCAATAAGCATTCTTGAGTAGATGCGGTTTTAGTAATGACGTTAATCATTTTTAGGCTTAAAGACTGTTCATTTTCGTCTTCGATCACTAAATTTTTTAAGGCAGTAAAGCGTTGTTTATTGGCAAAAAAGGCTTGTTTACTGCGGATAAACTCACGCAATGCCATTTTAGGAATACCTAATTCATTTAACAGCATCGAACTGGCATCGGCAAAAAACTGTTCACTGTAAAGGCGAATATCTAGCAACCAGTCTTTTTCCGCTTCGGGTTCTGGGTAGGGAAAATAGAGTAAAAAAGGCTGTTGCGGTTCATCAATTTCTAAGCGTTTTTTGGTTTCAAAAATGGATAGGCTGGACATATCCAGCACGGTTACGCCATCAATGTTTAAGGTTGGCAAAGTTTCATAAAAACTTTTTTCGGGGTCATACCAAAAAACTAAACGGCTGTGTTTAAATTTAGCGTTGATGCCTTCGGTTAACTGTTGTATTTGCATTTATTTTTCCTTTTTAACACCATGAAGGTCATAAAGTTTTAAAACCTTTTTTCTTCATGTGCTTCATGGTGATTTAAAAATCTTTCAAATATCTAGTTGGTTAATTTTTAACCATGAAGCACATGAAGAACATGAAGGTTTAAATCTTTTTTCTTCAAGTCCTTCATGTGCTTCATGGTGTTCTAAAAATCGACTATAAAACAAAACTTCTAAGCCCTTGTTTTAATAGTCTTACATTAAAGTTGATTAAAAAACCTTGTTTAACCTGCATTAATTTCATATAGGTTAAAAGCTGTGCTTCATGAATTCCTTTTAATTGCTCTACACTTTTTAGTTCTAAAATTATTTGGTCTTCAATCAATAAATCTAATCTATAACCACAATTTAAGTAAATTCCTTTGTACTGTACTGGAAGCGGGTGTTCCATTTTAAAATTAATC
>WTBX01000189.1 GCA_013138855.1 Methylococcaceae bacterium | reverse complement strand
GTAGTATTAATGTTTTGTTTGAGTTGTTGATAATCCATTTGCTATTTGACGGTTTAATTTTTAAGTCGCGGTTTGTTTGTTATAAGATGAGACTTTAAACCGTTTTTAGGAATCAGATATGAAATTTAATCCATGTAATGATGTTTGCACTAAAGAAGGGACACATTGCGAAGGCTGTGGTAGAACCCATGAGGATATTGCCGAGCTTAAAAAAAGAGTGATGGCGGTGGTTAATTTTGCGCAAATGAAAGAATATGACAATGTTGAAGTGTTTGCGGAGGCTGTGGGAAAGAGTGTACTTAAAAAGTTACAGAAGGTTTAAATTGAAAAATAGCAGTCATGCAGGATGTGTATTATTTATCCTACATGGCTTATTTATCTTATGAATTAGGTTTGGTAGGTTTAAGATAACTTAAATATTCAAGCTATTTAGCCAGCGTTTTTAACGCTTTCCGCGACTAAAGATTACGGTTCCAACGACTGTTCAACTTAATTTAAGGTAAGTGTTCAGTCCCCCTCTTAAAAAAAGAGGGGTTAGAGGAGATTTTATTAAATAAATCCCCCTCACTCCCCCTTTTCCAAAGGGGGAGCTGAATACTTACAATTTAAGTCATTTTTCGGTTTATCTTTTTTTACGAAAATAACGAAAGACACAAAAATATCTCTGAAAATTAAATCTTTTCGTACTTTTCATGGATGTATACTCAGCATTACAAATGTAAACTATTTTTTTGAGTTTTATGAAGAATGCCACAAGCAATCTCTTTTTCATCTGGTATTATCATAAATAATGGCTTACTCTAAAAATCGCTCTTGTTTTATCTTAATCCCCAAAAACTATAATTAGATATTTTTATCTGCATGAATATGACTAATCAAATATTAATCGTTGACGATGTACTCGATAACATACAAGTCGCCATGAATATTCTCAAAGAGGATAATTATGACCTTGCCTTCGCAAGAAACGGCGTAGAGGCGTTAGAGCTTATTAAATTTCAAGAATTTGATTTAATTCTACTTGATATTATGATGCCTGAAATGGATGGTTTTCAAGTTTGTACCAAGCTTAAAGAAAATGAAAAAACACGCGCTATCCCTATTATCTTTTTAACGGCAAAAGTAGACGTAGATTCTATCGCAGAAGGTTTTGAGTTAGGGGCTGTTGATTATGTCACCAAGCCTTTTCATGCTAACGAACTGCTCGCCAGAGTAAAAACTCACCTGCAATTAGCCAATGCCAATAAGGAATTAAAAGAATTAAATGCGGCTTTGAAAACAAAATCAAAATTAGAGCATCATCGACTCACAAATGAAATTGAAGATACTCAAAAAGAAGTCATTTATATGCTGACCAGTTTAATGGAATCTTTTTCTGATGAAACAGGCAAGCATATTAGTCGTGTCGCTGAATATTCTAGGTTATTAGCGCATTATTATGGTTTAAATGATGACGATGCCGAGATTATTTATGCCGCTGCCCCCATGCACGATATAGGTAAAATTGCGGTTGATTCTAAGATTTTGCATAAAAAAGGCAAGTTAACTACCGAAGAATATACCGCCATGAAGGAACATGCGACTTTCGGTCATAAAATTTTGCAAAACTCGCAACGTAAAATTTTAAAAGCGGCCGAAATCATTGCTTATCAGCACCATGAAAAATGGGATGGTAGTGGTTATCCACGAGGTTTGAAGGCTGAAAATATCCATATTTATGGGCGCATTGTTTCCTTTGCGGATGTGTTTGATGCCTTAAGTAATCCACGCGCCTATAAGAAAGCATGGTCTAAAGAAGAGGTTCTTAATTATATTACCGAAGAGGCAGGAAAACATTTTGACCCGCATTTAGTCGAATTGTTTTTAAAGCATCAAGATGAATTTGTTGCCATCAATGAAAACAATCAGTAACCATAACGTGCTATGTATGCTGCAAAAATAAAACTGCTGCAATACTTATGGCTCGTACTCTTTTGTCAGCTAATTGTTTCATCTGTCGCTTATGGCTCAGAAATCACTAAAATCACTGTCGCTTATAATCTAAACAATCCCCCTTTTAAATTCCAAAACGAAAAAGCCCAAGCCGATGGTATCTTAATTGACATCTGGCGTTTGTGGAGCCAGAAAACAGGCGTTAAGGTAGACTTTAAAGCGGCACTGTTTAACGATACTTTAATGTTGTTAAAAAATGGTGAAGCCGATGTTCATGCAGGTTTGTTTTACACCAAAGAACGCGCACAGTTTTTAGACTACAGTCCTCCTATTCTTGACCTTAAGTATTATTTATTTTGGCATGATTCCATTGATGCCATTACGAGTCCCGATAAACTACTCCCTTATCGCCTCGGCGTTCCAGAAGGCTATGCCCATCAGTTTGCGTTAAAACAATTCCCCGCCACCTCAGTTCAAGTTTTTGATAATTTTCCTACCCTTTATAGCCATGCTCTCACAGGAAAAATTAAAACCTTTATTTCGCCAGTCATTAATTTAAACTATTTTTTGGCACAAAAAAACCGACGTAATGATTTTCGTTATAAGCCTTCAAAAGAACTTTATTCACAGCATTATCTAGCCGCTGTTAAACGCGGAAATAAGGTGTTGCTAGAGTTAGTAAATCAGGGAATGCAGCAAATCAGCCCGCATGAACTCGTACAAATTAAGCGCAAATGGTTACAACAACAATCCAGCGTTGCGACAGATAACAAAGTATTAATTATTGCTACTGACAGCAAGCGACCACCGTTTTCAATGCTAAATGCTAGAGGA
>WTBX01000361.1 GCA_013138855.1 Methylococcaceae bacterium | reverse complement strand
ACACCTTCAAAATGTAAGTGTTCAGTCCCCCTCTTAAAAAAAGAGGGGGTTAGGGGAGATTTTATTAAATAAATCCCCCCTCAACCCCCCTTTTCCAAAGGGGGAGGTGAATACTTACTTCAAAATCTATAAATTCAATAGATTAAAATAAGCTCGTTTTAAAATTCAGACATGAATCTTCGGGCGCGACTAAAAGTCGCGATTCCGCCTGAGTAGTTACTAAATAACGTTACCTTCGAAAATAATAATTTATAAATGTGAGTCTTAAAACATGAGCCATAGCACCGCAGACCTTTGTGATAAATACTCACAACACCCTCACTTTCAAATAGCCGAACCTGCCTTTAAACACTTTGGTAAAAATCAGCAATTTTGTGGACAAATCAGCACTTTAAAAGTCTTTGAAGACAATGTATTAATCAGAGAAATGCTGGAAGAAAAAGTTGAAAACCGCGTCTTAGTCGTTGATGGTGGTGGCTCGCATCGCTGCGCATTATTAGGCGATGACTTGGCAACACTTGCCTGTAATAATGGCTGGCAAGGCGTGATTATTTATGGCTGTATTCGCGATAGTAAAGCCATAAATCAACTTGATATTGGTATTCGCGCACTAGACACTCACCCCTTAAAAAGCCACAAACGCGGCATTGGTGAAAAAGATGCGCTCATCACTTTTGCAGGAATTAATTTTAAAAAAAATCATTATCTTTATGCTGATGAAGATGGAATTATCGTCTCAGAAACGCTGTTGAGTTAGAATAATAGTGTTTTAACCAACTAAAAAAGTCAAGATTATGCAAATTGTACTCGCTAACCCTCGTGGATTCTGTGCTGGCGTTGATCGCGCCATTGAAATTGTCGATCAAGCCATTGATGCTTTCGGCGCACCGATTTATGTTCGTCATGAAGTCGTCCATAATCGCACGGTCGTCGAAGGTTTACGCGATAAAGGCGCGATTTTTATTGAAGATTTAACCGATGTCCCTGTCGGTTCTTATTTGATTTTTAGTGCGCATGGCGTATCTAAAAAAGTTCAACAAGAAGCCATAGATCGCAAGCTAACAGTTTTTGATGCAACC
This sequence comes from Methylococcaceae bacterium, assembly GCA_013138855.1. GTDB lineage: Bacteria > Pseudomonadota > Gammaproteobacteria > Methylococcales > Methylomonadaceae > WTBX01. Next base: position 15,965 of record WTBX01000361.1, on the reverse strand, counting down.
TGTCCTTTGGTCACTAAAGTCCATATCCAAGTTGCCAAACATGCAAAAGCTGACCGCGAAGTTATTTTAATCGGTCATGCAGGACATCCAGAAGTGGAAGGGACAATGGGGCAATATGAAAAATGTACTGAACATGGTGATATGTATTTAGTTGAAGCCCCTGAGGATGTTAAAAACTTAAAAGTCAACAATCCTGATAATCTCGCTTATGTCACTCAAACCACTTTATCTATGACAGATACTAAGGTGATGGTGGATGCGTTAAAAGATTACTTCCCTTCGATTCAAGGGCAGAAAAAAGATGATATTTGCTATGCCACCCAAAATCGTCAAGATGCAGTACATGATTTATCTGAAATTTCCGATATTATCTTAGTCGTCGGTTCACCTAATAGCTCTAACTCAAACAGATTGCGCGAAATTGCTGAACAACTAGGAAAACCTGCCTATTTAATTGATACTTACACAGATATGCGTCGAGAATGGTTTGATGACATTAACGTGATTGGTGTCACCGCAGGCGCATCTGCCCCAGAAGTATTGGTTCAAGAAGTCATTAAACAATTACAAGCATGGGGCGGTAAAACCGTTACCGAGCATAAGGGGATAGAAGAAAAAGTAGTTTTTTCTTTACCTAAAGAATTGAAAAAACATATTAATCAGTAAATTTTAGCTCTACCTTTGAGGCACAGTTATTCGCACTTCCTATAGTTGATTAATTAAGTGCTTGTGTCATGATGTCATTTTTAGGTCTTAAATTGAGGAATTTTGCTATGAAAAGAAATATTTTTTTAATAACACTTTGCTTAGCTGTAAACCATAATGTTATTGCCGCAGATGTTGAACCTGATATAAAAGAAGGTTTATGGGAATTGACTTCTACTGCGACAATGTCAGGAATGCCTATGGAAATGCCCCCTATGAAGACTACCTCTAAAGAATGCATGAGTAAAAAAAGTGCAATGGATCCTCGCACTTTACTCAAAAACCAAAATTGTGAAATTACCGATATGAAGATTCAATCGAATAATGCAAGTTGGAAAATGAGTTGCAATCAACAAGGCATAAAAATGACAGGTGATGGCAATATCAATTATCAGCATGAATCATTTAACGGGGTCTTTAATATGAATATGCAAGGTGAGGGAGGGGCAATGAAAATTGTCACTAAAACCGTTGGGCGTTATCTAGGCGCGTGTAAATAATTTGGAGCGATGTTATGAAAAACATTTTTTTCATTATTAGCTTATGTGTCGCATTATTGCCCGCATTAGCACAAGCCGATCAAGCTGCTTATATTTCAAAAGACAAAGCCGACATTGCCGCCAACATCTTGCAAAGCACTTCCGCTATTCGTCATTATTGCCAGCCTTGCGGAGATAAGCAATGGACGGAAGAAAGTATTAATAGCGTAAAAAGTGAACATACAGGTTACGAAAACTATTGGCAGGTGTTAATTAACGGCAAAGGCATCGACCTTGCTTATGTTTATCTCGAAACCGATGGCGGCTGGCAAAATATCGCCATTATGCTTTCGATTGAAGTCAGCGATGTTCCAAAGCTTCTTCCGAATACTTCTCCTGTTACCGAAAAATAACCTTTAAAATATTTCTATCAATGCAAAACTCTGTTACTTCTCGTCTGTTTCGTCCACAAATCCTTGAAATGTCAGCTTACAAAGTTGCCGATGCCAAAGGTTTTATCAAACTTGATGCTATGGAAAATCCTTATAATTTACCTGATGAGGTCGCTGAACAATGGTTGAAAACACTTAAAGATTGTGAACTAAACCGCTATCCAGACCCCGCAGCCAGTGAGTTAAACGAAATCATCAAACAGGTTAACGGTATTCCTGATGAGTTTGATGTATTGCTGGGTAATGGCTCGGATGAGATTATTCAATTATTGTTAATGGCATTACCTTCGGATGCAAGTGTGCTTGCTCCAGAGCCTGCTTTTGTGATGTATAAGCAAATTAGCTTGAGCTTAGGGTTGAATTATCACAGTGTACCGTTAAATGCTGATTTTTCTTTAAATTTAGAGTCCATGTTGGCAGCGATAGAAAAACACCAACCTTCGGTAATTTTTCTAGCTTATCCCAATAACCCTACCAGTAATTTATTTAATAGTGACGATATTAAAAAAATTATAGAAACCGCCGAAGGTTTAGTGATTATAGATGAAGCTTACGCGCCCTTTGCTGAAGCCACTTTTATTGACCAGTTAGGGCTGTATGAAAATATATTGGTGATGCGTACTCTATCTAAGCTAGGTTTAGCAGGTTTACGTTTAGGCTTTATTGCGGGTGAGCCTTCCATTATTGCCGAATTGGATAAAATTCGTCTCCCTTATAATATCAATGTCTTAACTCAAGCGACGGCGCATTTTGCCTTGTCACATTACGCTGTTTTTGAACAACAAACACAGGAAATTTGTCAGCAGCGCAGTTTAGTTTTAGCCGCTTTAACTAAAATAGACGGACTTAAAGTCTATGAAAGTGCCGCAAATTTTATTTTAATTAAAACGAGAGCAAATCAAGCGGATAAGATTTTTCAGGGTTTAAAAGAACAGGGTATTTTAATTAAAAACCTATCACCTCAAGGTGGCTTATTAGCCGATTGTTTAAGAGTAACTATAGGAACGCCTGAGGAAAATCAAGCGTTTTTAGAGGCAATGACAATACTTTCTAAATAGTTCGACTTCTTTATTTGGAAATACATTACTTAGCTTGGTAAGCCATGACGAGTATGAAGAAAAACAACTCTTTAGTCTCTTTCATAGAACTAAAATATTTCGACCTATACGATTAGATTTTCAAATTAAGCTGAAGCCAGTGATAACTTTAATGCGAAAAAACTAAATTTTAATCGTGCAAGTCGATTTTTTTAGCGATAGGACTAGCAATTCTCTTTTAGCTTATCGTTCACGGAAAGGCTATCCGTCCTTTCCTTTGTATTTTCATGGGAAACCTTGAAGAACCAGTAATATTGAACCAAGGAGATATAACAATGAAAGAAGATAAAATAAAAGTTATCCAACAATATTTAAGCGATAAAGAACTTTATAGCGCGGCAATAGACGGTGATGCTGGCTCAGGAACTATGAAAGCTACGGAATCCTTTTTAGAATCTCAGGATGACGAATTAAATGATGGTTGGAAACGTTGGGAACAGGATCGAAAATTAGTCGCGTGTATTCAATTAATATGCAAACTACAAGAAATTGAAACAGGCGTTATTGATGGGCGATGGGGACAACAAACTGATTATGCTTATGAAAGTTATTTGTATTGGTTAAAAAATAACGAAATGCCCCCGTTATTTCGTGATAAAGAAGAAGCTGTTGAAGAAACGACTCGTGACGTTGCAGCAGAACCTGCTAAACGAACCTCCTCCCCTACTATTATTGGCAGCGCACCACAATGGCCAGCAGCGGGTGAATCTGCCTTAAGGCGTTATTATGGTCAACCCGGTAGTAATTTAACGTATTTAAGAGTCCCTTATGCACATTCTCTTGCTTGGGATACCTCGACAAAAGTCAGTCGTATAAAATGTCATGAAAAAGTCCATGATAGTTTAGATAGAGTCTTAAATAGAGTGCTTGACCATTATGGCGAAGAAAAAATTAAAGAACTCCATTTAGATTTATTTGGCGGCTGTTTTAATAAACGTAAAATGCGCGGCGGCAGTCGTTGGTCTCTACATTCTTGGGCGATTGCTTTAGATTATGACCCTTCTCACAATCAATTGCGCTGGGGACGTGATAAAGCCGCGTTTGCACGACCTGAATATGAACAATGGTGGAAGCTGTGGGAAGAAGAAGGTTGGAGCAGTTTAGGACGTAAGAAAAATTATGACTGGATGCACATTCAAGCGACAAAATAATAATCCACGAAAGACACGAAATGAAATCGAGAAACACATAAGGCTGGCGGCTACCTGAAAGACGTAGTCTTTTGGGTAGCTGCCAGTCCCCACTAAATATATAAATATGAATATGGGGGCTGGCAGCAAACTAAAGGGCTTCGCCCTTCAGCTTGCCGCCAGCCTTTTAACCGCATAAGTCGAAATTTTTAGCTAATCTTTAACAGGATTCCCAAACGCCATATTTCTAATCAATTTACGAGTTAAGTCAATCGGAATAATCACCGCAGAAAACAATAATACCCACAGCCATTCTTTAGGCGTAATAGCGACAGTACGCAATATTTCTCCGCCTAGATAAGTAAAAATAATCTGTACGATAAAAATAATACTAACAACCCAAAGGAAGTTTTTATTTTCTGATAAATGATCGAATAGGTTTAAGCCTTCGGTACGCGCATTGAATTTATTAAAGTTATGCAAAAATACAAAAAAGGCGAAAAAACCTGTTAAAAAAGCGGCTTCGCTATGGAATAAATCTTTTATCGGCGCGTAAGTTAAAAACACTAGGCTTAAGATCGTCGCGCTAATGCCGTTTGTTAAGATAGATGACCACATATCGCCGTTGATTAACGGTGCATCGCGTGAAATAGGAGCTTCGTGCATATAGCGTTCAATGGCGGCCTCACCCGAAAAGGCGACTGCGGCAAGGGTATCCATGATTAAATTAATCCATAACAGTTGTATCATCGTCAATGGCAAATCATAGCCCATGAAAGGGCCTAAAAATGCCAGTAAAATTGCCGAGACATTAACGGTTAATTGAAAAATTAAAAATTTACGAATGGATTTAAATAAAGTTCGACCATATAACACTGCTTGCGTAATCGAATAAAAATTATCATCTAATACCACAATGTCACTGGCCTCTTTAGTCATTTCTGTGCCGCTGCCCATAGAAAATCCCACATCGGCATTTTTAACGGCAGGCGCATCATTAACGCCGTCGCCTGTCATGCCTGCAACCCAGCCTAGTTCTTTCGCTAATTTCACTAAACGGCTTTTATCCGTAGGAAAGGCTCTGGCAACGACATAAAGGTTTGGTAACATTTCTTTAACTTGCTCATCTGATAATTCCGCTAATTCACTAGAAGTTAATACGATGCCATTTTCATCTTTAATTAAGCCGACATCTTTAGCAATTGCATGAGCGGTGTCTTTCGCATCCCCCGTAATCATGACGGTATGAATCCCTGCTCGTTGGGCGCGTTCTATAGATTGGGGGGCTGTTTCACGCAAATCATCGCGTAAACCTAATATACCTAATAAAACTAACTCTTCGGGAAGATGATTGTCTTCGTTTATGGGTTGAGCGGTAATCGCAACAGCAATTAAACGCATCGCTCTATCCGATAGCGTTTTCATTTCTGCTAATAAAGCCTCTTTATCTAAGTCGTTTTTTTCACCTTGCGCATTTAAAAATGAGTCACAATTTTGGAGCAAAACTTCGGGCGCACCTTTAACGAGAGTGATTTCATTATCATTGCGTACTTGCATGGCGGAAAATTTACGCGCACTGCTAAATGAAATTAAATCAACTATATCAATCACATCTTTTTCGGCTAGTCTCTCACCTAAAGATAATAATAAGGCTTGCTCGGTTCTATCTGCACCGACTAATTTAGGATTGTTAATATCAGAGGCATCAATTACCGCGCTAGTGTTATTGCGCAACGCAAAAGCAAGATTATGTTGCAGGGTTTCGGATAATTGCACAAACTGGGGGACGTGTTGTAAATCACCTGTAATAATTTCGGCAACGCTGAGTTTACCTTGTGTCAGCGTGCCTGTTTTATCGGAAAATAAAATAGTCAAACTTCCCGCCGTTTCGATACCCAGTAATTTACGCACCAATACTTTAGCTTGTAATAATTTGCGCATATTTAACGATAACACGATGGCTATCATCATCGGCAAACCTTCTGGAACCGCAACCACTACAATAATAATGGCTAAAATTAAGGCTTGAACCACATCATGAATGACTTCTGGCATTGGCACTTCTGCCATATATATTGCCAGCGTTCCATGATCTATAAAAATATTTTTAAACATAAATGACAGTGCAATCGCTGCACCGCCAAAATAGGCAAAGGTACTGATATTTTTACCTAAGACAATCAATTTATTTTGTAACGGCGAGAGTCTATCTTCTGCACTAATAATATCGGCGAGGGTTTGACCATATTCTGTTTTATCACCAACGGCAGTAATTTTCATTACCGTTTCGCCATCTTCGATTAAACAAGCCCGATGAATAATATTATCTGCATCGACCTCTTGCCCTTCTGCAACGGCGGATTTTTTAACGGCTTCCGACTCGCCAGTTAAAGCGGCTTCATTAACATCAGTATGACCTGCAATTAAATAGCCATCGGCAGGAACGGTATCACCTGCTTGCAATAATAAATAATCATCAACGACTAATTCATTAATGCTTAACTCGATAAGTTTATTATTTCTAAAGACTTTAACGGTGATAAGAGACGCTTCTTCCAATAATTTCTGAAACGCGCTTTCATTTTTATATTCAGATAAGGTCGCAACCATCGTCGCGATAACCACCGCAATCGCAATACCTACGCCTTCGTACCATTCTGCATAACCAAGGAATGCCAAAACCGTGGTTACAATTAAAGCCACGACTAAAATCATAATAATCGGGTCTTTAAAGTTCTCGATTAATTTACTCCAGAAGGACTCCGCCTCTTGCATGGTAACGGCATTAGAGCCATGCTGGGCGCGTGATTTTTCGACTTCGCTATCGCTTAAACCTTTGAATTTAAATTGCATGTCAATCTCTCCCAATGAGTAAAAAGGAAACTGCCCAGTTTATCTTGCTTAAGAGCTTCAAATAACTAGGTTTAATTCCGTCATATCAGACTAATAATTTAGTATTTACTTTAAGCTTCGTGGAGGCAAACCTGACAGGTCTTTCGTGTGACTTTAACTCTCCATGAAGACCTGTCAGGTTTCTCATAAATTTGAGTTTTACCCTGATATTTAAAGTAGATAAATAATTTAGCTCACAATAGAGACCAAGCAGTTTATTCTTTATTGTAACACGCAAGAAATATCAGTATTTAAGCTAAAAACAAACCAAATAATCCAGTATTCTATCGACACAATTAAATAAAATACGAGGATATTCCATGCGTAAAAATATCTTTATCCCAAACTCAAAAAACATCGCCAATGTCATCAAACGCGCATAAGCAACCCAAGTTCGTGATTGACTATTTATAGAGTTACGCCACACACCGACTGTCCAAATAATACCAAAAACCACTAACATAATATGTACATCATCCCAGCTAGAAACGCTAATTTCGCCCACTCTTACCGCATAATCAGCTCCGAAAAGACCTAAATTTAAGATTAAAAAGAATGGCCAGAATACGCGCCATAACGCCAACCTTCCTGTCCACACATACAACATATATTGGTATAAGGGGTAGTTAAAAGGTTTATCTTCCAGCTCTTCATCCATAATGGGTGCGCTAAGGTGCAGTACCGCAAATAAAGTAGCAAAAATAATTAGCAACTCTAACGGACTGCCGAAATCGGTGAGGTTAAACAATAAGGGTAATGAATAAATAAACATTGGAAAGGCTCACTATAAAGAGCAAATGTTGCTTAGAAATATTTCTGCATATTTTTTAAACAATCATTCAGCGATTATTTTTAAAACACAGTTGCAGTGCTTTTTATGCAATTCACTTTAGCAAGGACAAAAAACCTAAGCAACAAATCCTCTGGAAACCCTGCTTAAAAAGTCTAAAACCCTTGTTTTAACATGGTTTATGGTAGACTTAGATGTAATCAGAATTGCATTAAAAAAATATTTTTATGGTATGATTAACGCGCGTAGTTAAAATTTCTTAACTACAGTGAAAATTTGGAAATCACTAAATTTTCGTTACTATACCAATAACAACCATTTATACGAGGTTATAATATTCTAATGGGTTTATTTAAAAAATTAGTCATTGCTATTTTTATCAGTACTGCAACACTTGCAGCAGCTCCTTCAGTCATGGCAGCAGGTAAAATTGAAAACCAAAAACCTGCTGAAACAGCAATAGCTATTGATGAAACTCTTGCACAATCAGAAGCTACATTAGAAGCAATGAAAGCTGGTGGTGAAATTAAAGCTGTTTTAGCTGACCTTAAAAAAACCAAGACTTTTTCGAAAACAATTGAAGCTGCGACAACGGCCTATATTCGTGAAAAAGCATTAGGTTCATTAGCCAAAGCACGTTCTGCATACAAAAAAGGCAAGTCAGAAGAAGCTATTGTCAAAATGACTAAAGCTGTCGCGCAGTTTAAAGAACTTAAAAAGATCTATACAGATTTCATGAATTAAAAACCTTTTAAGGTTATAGATAGTTACAATCAAAAGAGACTAAGTAGTGTAAATAAAGTTAATCGTATGCTATGGATGTTTTTAATCATCTGAAAGTCATTTATCTCACTAGAAACACGAGATACTTAAACTCAGCATAAGCTAGTTCTAAATCCTCACTCAATTTATGAGTGGGGATTTATTAGCACAAAGGCGGCTTACAAATGGAGTTAGGTGTGATTTTTAGGTCTTCCTCGGCTTCAGGGGTGAAACACACGAATACCTGAAACTTAAAATATATTTTGGAGCTTCCGTGAGGTTAGCTGATTGCTAAAAAAGGACTGGCAGCCCTCTAGTTGTTTACATGTTCAATGGAAGGACTTCCAGTCCTTTTTCTGTTTTTCACAGGAAACTCCGAAGAGCATGAAGTTTTAACGATTTATCTTCATGAGCTTCATGTCCTTCATGGTAAAAATATATTTTAAGTTTCGGAGTTATTTAATTTTCATTCCTAAGTTTGCCGTTATCGTTTCGTAAGTCATTAAAATCGCATTCCTTCTGAGACAAAAGCTATAAATAAGTCACCTTATTTCGCCCATGATTTTTTGAATAATAAAGCCCCTCATCTGCTTTTTTTAGAGTAATATGATAATCAGGGTGTCCGTCATGCAACGCCACACCAAGACTAACCGTAAGATTTAAAGGTTGTCGTGATTTTAATTCAAAATGATGGCTATCTACACTGCTTCTAATTTGTTCAGCTACTCTTAAAATAGCCTTTTTAGTCATATCACTTAAAATAATCAGAAATTCTTCACCGCCCATTCTAAAGACAAAATCACCTGCACGAACGCGCTGCAACAAAACTTCGGCTAATTGCGATAAAACAGTATCACCATTATCATGCCCATATTGATCGTTAATTAACTTAAAATGATCTATATCAACATAAATAACCCCAAATGGCGCGTTGTGCTTAATACTAAAATCAGCTTCGTGACGCATGATAGTATCCAAATAACGACGATTAAAGAGCTTCGTTAACACATCTCTACCGCTATCAATATCTATAATTTCTTTGGATACAACCCCTAATAACCAGCTTGCTCTGGAAACATTTTCACTAAGCTGATTCATTTCATAATCAAAGGGTTCTTCATTACGTTTACTGCCAATCAGAACACACATATTTTTATCTATATCATCAATACACTCGATTAAATCATTCAATTCAGAGCGACCTTTTAAAATTAACTCGCCCTTATGTAATGTCCATAACCCGAAATCTGACTCACGTACATTAGGAACAGACTCTAAAGCTTGCGCACTTTGATGTAGCGCGATTAAAACGCGACGCATCCAGTCAAGCAAGGATGTTCGCAATCGTTCGCAATCAAAAGCAAGGTTTTGGTCAGAAATATGCAATCTAAAAGACTGAGCATTTTTTTCATTAACAATGGTGTCGCCGATATAACTTTCATTAATCAAAGAATAAGCACTGTCGATTAAACCATCCATTAGCATAATAGCTCTGGAGAGTTTTTCTCTGGAAAAACCAGAGTTAATTAATATAATTGAAATATTATCTTTAATAATGGTCATGCCATAACTCACTAAAGAGATAGGAACGCCAATACGGGCATGAATACTACCGACCTGAATTTGATTTTCAAGATGCTGTTCAATATCTTTATCACTATGTTTCATGATGAAGATATTTGAAATCCACTCAGTCATTTTAATTTTTAGGCGACTCCTAACGTCTTGATGATTTAAAAATTTAAATGCGGGCTCATAATTAAGAAAACGACGATAAAAATCTTCTGCAATAAACTCTGCCTCAGGCTCAACAAGATCAGCTATTTCTGCCATTAACGCGCTATTAGCTTCTTGATATAGTTCGTAGAGTTTTATTTTATAAATATCTTTAAAAGCTGAATTGCTCATTAGTATAGGTCTCGTAAATATCAGGCTTTGCTTAAATAAAGTAGTTTACTTAGGGCTTAAAATATCGTGTCCGCGCTGCTATCGTTTCATAAAATCATTAAAAGATAACTTTTTACATATTTAGAGGATTCAAGGCAAAAAGCATATTGATTATGCTCTTAAGTCTTGTCTACAGCGACTGGATATTATTTAGTTAAAAGTGCTAATCAAAAGATTCAAAAAGGCTGCCTATCATAGCAAAATAATGTTTTATATAAAGTAATGTATGCTAAAAAGTAAGGATATTATGATTCAGTAACGGTTCATTAGAGACTGTTATCGTGTAAGCAACACAAACAAAGAGAGGTCTATCATGAAAAGTTTTATAAAACTTATCGTAACAACGATGTTGCTAGTGACAAGCAACGCTTATGCCGAAAACAGATATAGTTATGATAGTTATAATGATGATAATAGTTATAAAAAAGCTAGCAAAAAAAGCTATCGCTCCAAATATACACCCACAAACTACCGCTCACGTTACGATAATAACAAAACAAACCATTCACCCAAACAGTATAACAGGTATAACAGATATGATGATTATGCCGCTGCTTATAAGCTTGAACGATTACAGAAAAAAATAGAACGCAAAATTAGAAAAGGGATTTATCGTGGTGAACTTGATCGTTATGAAAGCAAGCGTTTATCCAGATGGCAATATAAGATTGAGAAAATGGAACGGAGTTTTAAACGTGATGGCTATTTAAGCCAGTCTGAGGCTAAAATTCTATTTAAAAAAATAGATCGCTTAAGTGATAAGGTTTATGACTACCGTCATAATGACAAAGCATCTAAGAAATATAGTTACAGTCGTTATAGCCGCTAAAATTTGAAAAAACTGAGCGTTTTTTCAAGGCATATGGAACTGCGACTTTTAGTCGCGCACCAGACCTAAAAATATCGTCAAACTCTATAAATTAAACAGATTAAAATAAGCTCGTTTTAAAATTCACTCATGAAACTTCGTGCGCGACTAAAAGTCGCGGCTCCGCGTGAACAGTTATCTGAAAATAAAGATGCCATAAACCGTCAAGAATTAGAAGCTAAAATTTTAACTAAATTAAACTCATCGCATTGTAGTAGTTAAAAAAATAGACTAAATCCGTTATCATGCTTGTATTAACATCATTTGGTTTTAGCCCATGCAAGCACAAGTTCTGCCTAAATCGCAAATCTCTATCAGAGAAAATTTACAATGGTTATTTATTCTTAGAAACTTAATGATTATCAGCGAGGCTGGAATCGTATTTTTAGCGGTATTTGGATTAGGGATAAAACTTCCGCAACAGGAACTTTGGCTGGTTATCTTGTCGATTATGTCGGTTAATTGCTATACATGGATGCGCTTAAAAACGGCAGAAGATGTCACCGAAATAGAAATATTCTCACAACTAGTGGTTGATGTTTTCGGCATTACCTCCATGCTGTATTTAACGGGAGGCGCGTCCAACCCGATTATCTGGGTATATTTACTGCCCCTCATCGTCACAGGCATTATGCTGCCACAAGCTTATGCATGGAACATGGTAATTCTTACGTCATCACTTTACACCATCCTGATTGCTTACAATATTCCCTTGCCTTCCATAGAGCCGCATTTACCCAACCCAGACATTATGACCCCCGCAATGCAGCATAAACTGCATATAATCAGCGATAAAAATTACTTTAATTTACACATTTTTGGAATGTGGTTTGGCTTTGTCTTTAGCGCAGGCTTAGTTGCCTATTTTGTCGTAGAACTTTCTAAAACCTTAAGAGATAGAGAACGCACTCTAGCCGAAGCACGCGAGGATGCCTTACGTAATGATCGTGTCGTTTCATTAGCCACCTTGGCCGCCAGCGCGGCACATGATATGGGAACGCCTTTAGGAACAATGGCGATTGTCAGTCACGAAGTTTTACAAGACTTCCCCGCACACCGTTATCCTGATTTACACGAAAAAATAACTATTCTGGAGCAGCAAATCGCTCGCTGTAAAGCCGCGCTATCCGTCATGTCTGCCTCCAGTGGAGAAATGCGAGCAGAATCGGGGGAAGTCATGGGACTAGTCGAATATATAGATGAAGTCTTATCCCAATGGCGCACTCAAAAGCCTAGCGCAAAATTATCATTAGTCGTCAAACCCTGCGTTTACCTCCCCTCACAAATTATTGCCGAACGCACCTTAACGCATTCTATTATTAACATATTAAATAATGCTGCCGAAGCAACTGACCCCGATAAAGGCATCGAATTACATACCCAATGGGACAATAAGCAAGCCGTTATTGAAGTACGAGACTTTGGTCACGGACTCCCTCCAGAACTACTCAGTTACACAGGGGCTGCACCGATGGTCAGTAAAAAACAAGGTCTAGGAGTCGGACTCTTCTTAACCTGTACCACCATACAGCGTATAGGCGGTACAATAGAGTTCTATAATCATGAAAAAACAGGCGGAGGCTGTGTAGAAATCACCCTACCGTTAATCAATAACGAGGAAAGTGATGACAGAATCTGATAATCCACAACTACTTTTAGTTGATGATGATGAAACTTTTTGTGCGGTACTCAAACCCGCCTTAGAAAAAAGAAATTTTAATGTCAGTGTTGCCACTGATATAAAAAGCGGTATTGCTTTAGCAGAAGAAACCGAACCTGAATATGCGGTGATCGACTTACGCATAGGCCTAGGTTCAGGCTTGGAAATGGTGAAAAAATTAATTTCATTAGATGACAATACTCAAATCATCATGCTCACAGGTTTTGCCAGCATTGCGACAGCAGTAGAAGCGATTAAATTAGGTGCGATTCATTATCTAACCAAACCCGCGAATGCCGATGAAATTGTCCAAGCCCTCTATAAAAATGAAGGGGATTCATCAGTAGCAATCAATGAAAACCCCTTATCAGTTAAGCGATTAGAATGGGAACATTTACAAACCGTATTAATGCAGCATGATGGCAACATCTCCGCTGCTGCTCGTGCTTTGAATATGCACCGCCGCACCTTACAAAGAAAGTTAGATAAACGCCCTGTCAAAGAATAAACAAAGCTGAAAAATAAAAAGCAGCTTGTTATAATACCCACCCATCACAAAGTCCCCGTGGCACAACAGGATAGCGCGGCTCCCTCCTAAGGAGCAGGTTACAGGTTCGATTCCTGTCGGGGACACCATTTTTTTATTTTATTCCCTTCTAATTACTCAATAGCTTGCGATTTATTTTAGTTCTGTAACATCCTAAATAATCTTTACACAAATTTGAAAATCAGTTTTATATTTTAGGTGTAAAGCGGGTATTGCCTGTTTTATTTAGCTTAAGATGCGGCTTTAATTTTTAAACTATTAAACTTATCCTCATACTCTTTTACTTTATCTTTCATTACCACTTTTAAAGGATGAGTATTGTCGATAATATTGATTAGGCTTTCGGTGGTTAGTGTTGCACGATTATTAATAAAAGCGATTTCAATGCTTTCTTTTACAACCGCTTCAATATCTGCACCAGAAAAACCATCTGTTTTTTCTGCGAGTTTTTTTAGGTCAATTGCTGGGGCGTTTTTATTACGCTTGCTGAGATGAATATTAAAAATTCCTTCGCGTTCATTACGATTAGGGAAATCGACATAAAAAATTTCATCAAAGCGACCTTTGCGTAATAATTCAGGGGGTAAGGCTGAAATATCATTAGCGGTTGCTAAAACGAATACCGCGCCTGTTTTATCTTGCATCCATGATAAAAAATAACCGAATAAACGGGTGGCGACTTCTGAACCATCTCCGCCGCTACCAATACCTACAAAGGCTTTTTCTAATTCATCCACCCATAAAACACAGGGACTCACCGCTTCTGCAAGTTGTAAGGCTCGGCGCATATTTGATTCACTTTCACCGACATATTTTCCCATTAATGAGCCGACATCTAAGCGTAATAAGGGTAATTTAAATAATGAAGCGGTGGCTTTTGCGGTTAATGATTTACCGCAACCTGGCATTCCGACAATCATCACCCCTTTAGGAGCTTCTACACCAAACTCAATGGCTTCATTCAAATTATGTAAAATATGAGATTTTTGCTTGAGCCATTTTTTTAAGGCTTGTAAGCCACCAACATCGCTAAATTTTTCGACCGATGAAACCATATCGAGAATGCCTGATTTTTTGATGATTTGTTCTTTTTCATGTAAAACCAATTCCACGTCTTGACTGCTAATTTGTCCGTCACGTTGGTAGCTTCGATAGAGTAATTGGTTAATTTCATGTTCGCTTAAGCCTCTAAAGGCAAGGGTTAAGTCGTTTAAGGTTTTGTTATCAATCTCATCATCTAGCATTTCTACAAATTTTTGTATAATTTTGTGAATGCGGTTTTCATCGGGTAAAGGTAAGTCAAATAGAGTGATAAATTTTTCTAATTCAGGAGGAATGCAAGCTTGAGAAGAAGATAAGATAACCGTGGCACTAGTTTCATTATCGTGTAGGAGTTTATTGGCTAAAGCCTTTAATCTTGTAATAGCTAAGGGGTTATCATGCAGGGCTAGATGAGCATCTTTGATAATTAAAAAATGACTGTTGAGTTCATCGTTTAGCCAATCCTCTAAGGTACTGGCTAAATCACGGTATTCGACTAAAGGTTGTTTATGGGTGAAATTTACGACACCTCGCGCTAAATTCCATTCATAAATTTTACGCTGGTCTTCGCTGGCAAGTTCTTTTATCAATTGGTCAGCTTGTTGTTCTTCAAAGGTGACTAAATATAATAGTGGGTAGTGAGATTCAACGTGAGCGCGGAGGTCTGTATATAAGGATTCTAGGTTAGTCATTTTATATTTTAAGGGTGATTTTTATTTAGCTTTTCAATTCAAATAAAGATAATAATGGCTGAATATCATGTGCGTCAGCTTGTCGTAAAGATTTGATATAGCATTTACGGTGTTCACCTTGATGTAATAAATCGTGTCCTGTCCAATTTATCCCTAAACAACTATATTCATGTTTTAATAAAGCATCTGCCATAAGTCGAGCATGGCGACCATTACCATTAGCAAAAAGATGAATAAAAACGAGGCGATGATGAAAACGTAAAGCGGCTTCTTTTGGTGGATAGGTGTCAAATTCTATCCATGCTTTTACGTCATCAAGCAGGTTTTGTAATCTAATGCTTATCTGTAAAGGATCGACTCCGATATTTTTTTCAGTTTGACGAAAAGTCCCAGCCCAACGCCAAACTTCACCAAACATACGTTGATGTAATTTACGAATAAATTGTAAGTTTAAAATATCAGTTTGTTTTTGTTTGTCTAACCACATTAAGCCTTTTTGAATATTGACTTGTTCCATTTGGTCTAATTCTGCGCGGGTTTGAATGTGTTTAAATTTCAAGCCTTCAAGTTCGTCATTATCAAGTGGTGTTGCTCCTTCTGGGTATTGCATATTATTTTGTTGCACTTAATCTTCCCAAAAATCTTTTGGCATTTTGTCTAAGAAGTTTTTACTTAAACGCTCAATTTCTTTTTGTAAACTGGCGTTATTTAGAGCTTGTGCTTCTAATGCCATTTGTTCTGAGGCACGATTGACAATATTTTTGGCTTTATGTTGTGCTTGTTTGTTTAGTAATTCATCAATGGAGGGTCTGCTTTGGCTTGCGGTAATTTTTGGGACGATGGCATAAATAAGTTCACAGTTCATGGCTTCTGCGGTTTCTTTGAGTTTATTTAGGGTGATAC
>WTBX01000098.1 GCA_013138855.1 Methylococcaceae bacterium | reverse complement strand
ATTTATCTGTGCAAGCAAATACAGTGAATTATGCAGCGGTGAAATTTTGGCAGAAACAAGGTATTGAACGCATTATTTTATCGCGCGAACTCTCCTTAGATGAAATCGAAGAAATCAAGCAGCAATGTCCTGAGATGGAAATAGAAGTGTTTGTTCATGGCGCATTGTGTATCGCCTATTCAGGACGCTGTTTATTATCAGGCTATTTCAATCATCGTGATCCTAATCAGGGAACTTGCACCAATTCTTGTCGCTGGAAATACGATACTTTGCCTGCGCATGAAAATGCCGAAGGTGATTATGTGCAAGGAACGGCACCTATTTCCATGAATGAGATTAATAACGCCAGTTGTGGTGGAGCTGAACGCCATCCAGAAGCCGATAAAGTCTATTTCTTAGAAGAAGAAGGCCGCAAAGGTGAGTTATTGCCGATTATGGAAGATGAAAACGGCACTTATATAATGAACTCTAAAGATTTGCGTGCGATTGAGCATGTACAGCGTTTAGTGGATATTGGGGTTGATAGTTTAAAAATCGAAGGGCGTACTAAATCACACTATTATGTCGCCAGAACGGCACAAACTTATCGCCAAGCAATTGATGATGCGCTCGCAGGGCGTGATTTTCAACCTGAATTAATTGGCGTTCTGGAGAACTTAGCCAACCGTGGCTATACAGACGGCTTTTATCAGCGTCACCATACCCATGAGTATCAAAATTACATTACAGGCTACTCTAAGAGCCATCAACAACAGTTTTGTGGTGAGATTAGAGCCTATGATACCGAAACAGGGCTTGCCGAGATTAATGTGAAAAATAAATTTGCGGTTGGCGATAAGCTGGAATTGATTTTACCTGAAGGCAATCAAAATATAATTGTCGAAGATATGGAAGATATGTACGGCCATAAGATGCAAGAAGCCGCAGGTGGAGGCTACGAAGTAAAAATCCCATTACCTGAAATTAAAGGCGATAGAGGTCTTTTATCACGTTATATTTAAGCCCGTTTTAAGGGTGGCACTACTTGCTGGCTATGGGGTATTTTTCTTCACGCTTAACCTGAACCTAAGCTGAACAAAATAAAGCCAATAGCAGCAATGACTTAGCTAACTATACTAAAGATAGTAACCCTTTAAAAGTTTAAATATAAATTTTAATTGTACGGTTTATTTTGACACGTTATCGGCATCATGATAAAAATACATCCGTCGTTTAAGAAATGAGTTTTCACCGACACAAAAGCTCTCTAGTTTTTAGCTATTGTGCTTTCTCCATAAAGGGGAATTTCATTATTATAATAATTAATCCACAGAGGATAGAAAAATGGCAGAAAAAAAAGAAAAAGACAATTTTTTAGTGATGATTGGTGTAATCGCGGTTATCACTATTACTCTTGTAATGGTTTTGAAACAAAGAGAAACAGAGCATCTTGCTCCAACTGTTGAAACTAAAGCACAAGTTATGGAAAGAAATCACCCTCCAGGTAATACTTTCGAATAAGCGGTAATCAAAAAACCCCTTGCCTCGGCAAGGGGTTTTTTTTGTCTTTAATTTAGACCATTAATAATAACTCCCCACATTTTATTGTATTTTTTCTAAATACTGAACTTGCAATTGCAAAGAACGTTCACCGCGATATTCATTAATATCCAATTTATAAGCGGCATTAATTTGTCGAATCCCTAGCCAGTTCTCAGGGTAGTCTACAAAAAACGCAATCCCATCAATAAATAAATCCGCAAACGGTTGTCTTAACACTAATTTAAGATGATGTCCGCCTACAATTCGACATTGAATCACATCAAATACGCCATGAAAGATAGGTTCTGGAAAACCTTGTCCCCATGTCGCTGCATTTTGTAAGTGTTCTGCAAATTCAAGATTTAAATACTCAGCTGATAATTCCCCGTCAGAATCAATTTTTTGCTGTAAATCGACTCCATGAAGATGTTTTTCTACCACTTCATCAAAGGCCAACGCGAAAGCGGGATAATCTCGCATGTGCAGACTTAAACCCGCTGCCATCGCATGACCGCCAAATTTTTCTAATAAATGCGGATGGGCTGCCGCAATATCCGCTAATACATCGCGAATATGCACGCCTTCTATAGAACGAGCCGAACCTTTAATTTCACCGTCATCAGCAGGCGCGAAAGCAATCACAGGTCTATGCAAACGCTCTTTAATTCTCGCTGCCAAAATACCAATCACACCTTGATGCCAGTCTTTATCAAATAAACACACACCTGATAAAGTGTGATGCTCATCAGAAGGATGTAGTTCTTCTAATAATAAAGTCGCTTGCTGTTTCATTTCACCTTCGACTTCTTTGCGCTTCTGATTAAAATCATCTAACTGCTGGGCGACATTATAAGAAAAGGCACTATCATCACTTAAAAAGCCTTGAATCCCGATACTCATATCATCCATACGTCCAGCGGCATTTAAACGTGGCGCGAGCGCGAAGCCTAAATCAGAAGGCGTGAGAGTAGCTGGGTTACGTTTGGCAATCTGCATCAGTGCATTAATGCCAGCATGAGCGCGACCACTGCGCATTCGTAATAAACCTTGATAGACAAAAATACGGTTCACTGTATCTAAACGCACCACATCCGCGACTGTTCCTAAGGCAACAAAGTCTAATAATTGCCCTAAATTCGGTTCAGGAAAATCATGAAAATAATCCAATTCTCGTAATCGCGCTCGCAATGCCATCAGTACATAAAAAATCACCCCCACCCCTGCAATATTACGACTAGGAAATTTATCATCCACTAAATTCGGATTAACAATCGCATCCGCAGCGGGAAGTTCAGCAGCGGGTAAATGATGGTCAGTCACTAAAACTTTAATGCCTAAATCTTTGGCTGCTTTCACGCCTGCAATACTAGAAATACCATTATCAACCGTGACAATCACTTCAACATCAGGATTTTGTTGCTTAACTAGCGCGACAATTTCTGGCGTAAGTCCATAACCATATTCAAAGCGATTAGGCACCACAAAAGCTAATTTTTTCGCGCCTAATAAAGACAGGCCACGTATCGCCACCGCACAACTGGTTGCGCCATCTGCATCAAAATCTGCCACAATCACGATTTTTTGGGTGTTTTTAATCGCGGTAATTAAATGCGAAACCATTACTTCCATCCCCGACAATAACCACGGCGAAGGTAATTTAGCGAGACTTCTATCTAATTCATCGTTAGACGTAATACCGCGAGCGGCAAAAATACGCTGTAATATAGGATCAAAAGCACTTAAATTAGCAGCAATATTGCCAACTTTTCGAGTAACAATTTTCTTTTTAGTCGGAGCTTTAGTCATAAGGTAAATACCTATTTAAGTAATGTCGGAACCGCGATCTTTAGTCGCGGAAAGCGTTAACAACGCTCTTCAAGTTGATTTAAAAACGTGTACTCATTGCTGGTTTTCCGCGACTAAAGATCGCGATTCCAAATTATATATTTATGAAAGATGCAAAAAACTATCTTTCTACAAGCTAAATGAATTTATAACCGCTTGCGTATCAGGACGAATGCCTCGCCAAATATAAAAAGCCTCCGCAGCTTGTTCAACCAACATCCCTAAACCATCAACACTTTTAAGGGCGTTATTTTCAATCCCCCAACGCACAAAAGCAGTCGGTTCATTACCATAGGCCAAATCATAACAACAACCATTTTCTGCGAGTAAATTCTTTGGCAATGGCGGTAACTCATTACTAAGGCTTGCCGATGTCGCATTTAAAATCAAATCAAATTGCATCCCTGCTAACCCCTCAAACCCACAGCCTTTAATGCTATCACCTAGGCTCTGAAACTCTGCCGCCAAGCCAATGGCTTTGGCTATGGTACGGTTAGCAATCACTAATTGTGTGGGAGATTGCTGCATAATCGGACTAATAATTCCTCGTGTTGCACCGCCTGCCCCTAAAATTAAGAGTCGAGTATTTTTAAGTTTGATTTGATGATTAACGGTTAAATCGGTAACTAAACCACAGCCGTCGGTATTATCACCTAAAATAGAGCCATCTTTTTGCAAAGCCAAAGTATTTACCGCTTTTGCAAATTCAGCGCGTTCGGTAAGCTGGTCGGCAAATTGATACGCTAATTCTTTTAATGGTACGGTGCAATTAAGCCCTTTCCCCCCTTTGGCAAAAAAATAATTCGCGGTCGTATTAAAAATATCTGCACCCACTTCTTCGGCTCTATAGTCTAAAACTTGCCCCGTTTGTTTGGCAAAAAGCTGATGAATTTTTGGGGATTTACTGTGTTTAATCGGTTGTCCGAAGACAGCATAATTATCGGTTGTCATAGATGTCATTAAGTTGAAAATGGGGTATTAATTGGTTAATGTTACTCATAGTTAAAAAAATGTCTACGAAAAATTTCAAGCCGTACGATTAAAAGACTGGCGGCAAACTGAAGGGCGAAGCCCTTTAGTTTGCTGCCAGTCCCCATGCTTAAATTAATATATTTAGTGGGGACTGGCAGCTACCCAAAAGACTACGTCTTTCAGGTAGCCGCCAGTCTTATGTAATTCTCGGTTTTATTTTTTAATTTGGGCTAAGTTAATCGCACAGGTCAAAATTTTTTATTGTCAAACACTCAGTGAGGCTTATCTGAAAAGTGGGCTAC
>WTBX01000439.1 GCA_013138855.1 Methylococcaceae bacterium | reverse complement strand
AAGAATATGTATTGATTGAGCAAGATTTTATTGAGGTTGAAATTTGTCACCGTGAAAATCATTGGCAATCAGAACATTACTTTTTAGGTGATGAAGTGCATTTTAAATCCATTGATTTAAAAATTCCAGTAGAAGAAATTTATAGCCGTGTCATTAACGAAGAAATGACAGAGTTATTAACAGAGCGTCAAAAGGCACAGCAAGAAAATAATGCTTAAACCAATTTTAATTCTCGCCTATGGCAATCCTAGTCGAGGTGATGATGCACTCGCACCGTTATTATTAGAACAAATAGAAACATTTCCTGCGGAGTTAACGGAAAATATCGAATGTTTAACCGACTTTCAATTACAAATAGAACACGCTTTAGATTTAAAGCAACGTGAATTAGTCTTATTTGTAGATGCTTCCGTTGCTAATCAGCAGGCAGTGGAATTAACGCAAATAAACGCGATTAATGATAACAGTTACACCACTCACGCCATGAGTCCGCAAGCGGTGATGCAAGTTTATGAAAATATAGAAAAAACTTCACCACCCCCTTGTTTTTTAATGAGCTTGCAAGGACTGCATTTTGAATTAGGTGAGGGCTTGAGTCGGGAGGCAACACAAAGCTTAAATCAGGCGATAATAAAAATTAAGCTCTTATTAGCAAAGCCCACGCTTGATTGTTGGCAGGCTCAATGTGATTGCGTTTAAAAGGGAATATCGTCATCATCATCGTAGTCTGAATCTTCTGAGTTATTTTTAAATTCCTCAAACTCTTTATCTTGCTCGGCTTGGAGTTTTCTTAAAGTTTTAAGCGACAGAGGGGATGCGCTGAAAAACTGTCCAACCTCCTCGGTAATATACATTTCCCCTGCCGCCTCATCTTCTGGCCAACAAGAGCTATTACCCGATTCGCACCACGGACGCTGAAAGCAGCTAGGGCAATGACCTGAACAACCATCTAAATGCCAAAAACCTTCATTAATAATATCAAACTCGTCATTTAAGCTATCTCGCAAATGTTCGTATAACAAACGATCTGGAATATCATCAGAAAATTCGGTTAAAAATCGAATTTCTTCTAAAAATTTGATTAAGTTTTCTAAGACGGCAGAGACTTCTTCATCTGATAAGGTGTTTGAGGCAGGCAACGCTAAATCTTCGGGTAACTGTTCTTTAAGCGTCAAGCGAATCGGTTTCCCTTTTAGCCAAGATTCAAAGCGATACCAGTCGTTATCAGGTGAAATATCAGGTTCAATCGGCGGAAAATGATAGCCTTCATCCTCCAGTTTTTTACGATTAGGGCTTTGCGTATATTTACGCACCCAATGAAGTAAATTAGTTAAAAACCTATTTTCACGTTCTAAATCATTAGGCGTAGCTTGAAATACTTCCGATAAATTGAGTTCACAGAAAGCAAATTTGCTTTTAAGTGCTTGATTTTCTAAAAAGACATCAGTGTTTTCATCTTCCATTAGAGTACTCGATTGTGCTATTGATAGGGGAACTCATGTTAAAGTTAAGAGCATTGGTTAAAATAATATCATTGTTTGCATGAATAGGTAACGTGCTTTATTGCTGAATACCGCTTAAATGGCTAAACTATACCGCTCTTTTGCTGTATAGCCTTTATTCAACTAAATGATTCAAGAAGTTATTGTCACCACTGTTAATCAACAGGGTATTGCTCATATTGCCCCGATGGGCATCCATCTTGTAGAAGATGAATTCATCATTCTCCCTTTCAAACCCTCAACGACCTTAGATAATATTCTAGCCTCTCAAACCGCAGTGATTAATTATTGTGATGATGTGCGAGTGTTTGCAGGCTGTTTGACAGGGCGTAGAGATTGGGCTTTACAAACGGCTGAAAAGATTAACGGTCAAGTGTTAGTCAATACTTTAGCACATCGAGAATTAAAATTAGTGCGTGTCGAAGATGATGAAATCCGCCCTAAATTATTTTGTAAAAGTATCCATGAAGTGAATCACGCGCTATTTACAGGATTTAATCGCGCTCAATATTCAGTGTTAGAAGCGGCGATTTTATGCAGTCGCTTAAAAATGTTACCGATGGAAAAAATTGATAGCGAAATTGCTTATTTGCGTATCGGTTTGGACAAAACTGCCAGTGAGCGTGAGTTGGAAGCGTGGGATTGGTTAATGGTTATCATAGAGCAACATAAACAAGAGGTTAAAAACGCATGACAGGAATGCTTGCGAGTGTAAATAGTAAGGATGAAGCCTTGCAGATTTTGAATTACAAGGTCGATATTATTGATTTAAAACAACCTGCTCAGGGCGCGTTAGGAGCGTTGGAAATTGAAACCGTTAGCGAGATAGTGAATGCAATTAATGGTCTATATCCTGTTAGTGCAACGGTTGGTGATTTAGTTATGCAGCCTGACTTGGTTTTTAATGCAGTAGAAAAAATGGCTGCGACAGGTGTTGATTATGTCAAAATTGGCTTGTTTCCAGAAGGTGATACCTTAGCAACACTAGAAAGATTAGCCGTTTTAACAGAGCAGGGCAGGGCGTTGATTGCTGTCTTATTTGCTGACCAACAGCCTGATTTAAGCGTACTGGCAACATTAAAGCAGGTTGGTTTTAAAGGCGTGATGCTAGATACGATGAATAAACAGCGAGGCTCTTTAATGCAGGTGATGGAGTTTTCCCAAATAGAAAAATTTGTTAGCTTGGCAAAACAAAATCAATTACTTTGTGGCTTGGCGGGGTCATTAAGACTTGCTGATATTCAACCGTTATTGGCTTTAAGTCCTGATTATCTAGGTTTTAGAGGGGCATTATGCAAACAACATAATCGAGTCGCGGAATTGGATGCAGAGGCGATTAGTAAAGTTCGTCATGCTATCAGGTCTGAAGCGTAAAAAGTAACTACTCAGATGGAGCCGCGACTTTTAGTCGCGCACGAAGTTTCATAGATGAATTTTAAAACGAGCTTATTTTAATCTGTTGAATTGATAGACTTTGAAGATGCTTTTTAGGTCTCGTGCGCGACTAAAAGTCGCGGCTCCCGTATACTCTGAGTTGTTACCGTAAAAATTTATAAACCATGAAGGATATGAAGAGCATGATGATTTAATCATTTAACTTCATGCTCTTCATGGTAAAAAATAAATTAAATAAGCTTCAAAGCAATCGCAATATGCGCCAACTGCACCACACTGCCTACCTGAAATTTATTTTTAATTTGCGTGTTGTAATTAGCAATGGTCTTATAACTTAAACACAGTTGCGCGGCTATATCATGTGCCGTTAAGCCTTTTGCCAATAAACAAAAAATATCAAATTCGCGGGTATTTAAATTATCGACAATAGTTTGACTCGCGATTAACTCACTATCTAATAAAGTATTCCGATTTAATCCCGCTTCGATATATGGTTTTCCCTGTGCTATATCATAAATCGCCTCCAGCATAATCTCCGCAGCACTGTTTTTACTGATATAACCTTTCGCGCCCGCACTCATTGCTCTATCTATATAAACCGCTTCATCGTGAATACTAAACACTAAAACTTTAGCTTCACTATCACGTTGACAAAGACGGCGTATACATTCTAAGCCTCCTATGCCCGGCATAGATAAATCCATCACCACAATATCGGGTTTGAATTCGCTATAAAGCATTAACGCTTGTTCACCGCGTTCGGCTTCGGCAATGACTTCTATCTTTTGTGAAGAAGAGAGTAGCAGGCGAAACCCTGCACGTACAACGGTATGGTCATCAACTAAAAGAACTTTTATGCTTCCCATCATCATGAATTATTTGTATGGCTGAGTGATCTGTTTGAAGTTGTACTGGAATATAAATTTTAATACTCATGCCTTGATTATGAGCGGTAGTGATTTGCAAACTACCTTTCAAACTATTGATTCTTGCCTGCATTCCCAATAAACCAAAACCTTGTTGTAAACTTTGTGGCTCACAGCCTATGCCATCATCATTAATAGTTATTTTAATGCTATTTTTCTGCTCTGTCGGATTAGCACTAATATTAATATTCATTTCTTTAGCATTGGCATGACGAACGGTATTGGTTATACATTCCTGAATAATACGAAAAATCTGTATCGCTATTTTTGCATCCAGTCTATCAACTGTTTTTTGACAATTGATTCTAATGTTAAAAACAGGTGTTCTTATTTGCCAATGATGAACCAAGTCTTCTAAAGCCGCCGATAACCCTAGCTCTCTAAGCATTAAGGGGTGTAAAGTTTTCATCATTGAGCGAACGACAGTAAATAAATGGTCACAAATAGAAACAATGGACTGATAAATTTCAACCTGTCTGGCATCATCTTTTTTACTGGCAACTGCCATCACTTTAATCGCGGTTAAAGATTGCCCCAGTTCATCATGTAATTCTTGTGCCAGACGCTGGCGTTCGCTTTCCTGTATTTCTAAAGAATGCTGTGTTAACTCGGCATTTTCTTGTTTGCTTTTGGCAAGACTGGCATTTAAATGATTAATGGCAGCCGCAATTTGATTAAATTCAGTGGTTTTAAAATGCGGTAGTTGAGTCTGATAATTTTTGGCTTCTATTTCTTTAAGGCCTTGTAAAATAACCGCGACAGTCTTTAAAACGCGCCTAAACACTAAATTAACCGTAATAAACAACCCTAAATTGAGTAACAATATAATCCCAAAAAAAGTTTGAGCCTCTTGCCATGCTTCATTAATTTCATCCAGTGCGTTAGCTGTAATAATGATATTAATGGTTTTTTTATCTTGAGTTAGAACAGGGTAAGTGTGTTTTAGATACGGAATACTGATTGCCCAAACAAACCAAGAGGGCGCGTTGTGTTGAATGGGGGCAGGATTATCGGTGAGCTGTAAATGCTTGCCAGAATCCAAAAATAATTCTATCTCTAAATGACGGGTTTGTTTTAGTAAGAGAATATTTTGTAAATTACTTTCATTGGTAAGGGAGTCATGTTCACTTTGATTAATTCCAAGCTTTAACAATTGTACGGCTAAATTAATAGAGGCTTGCACTTCTTCGGCAACTGACTGCCTTGCTTGTAAAATAATCGCCCCATTTGCTAAGAGTAATACAATTAGCAAGGTTGATAAAATTCCAAGGTTAATTTGGTAACGTAAACTCATAGTTTTTCTTCATAAAATGTACTATAAATCCTTTTAAATAAATTAATACCCTTAAGCTATTTAGCTATAATGGGCTTTTACGGCACTTTTCATGTCTTTGTTTACATTAGTCCATGAAAATCACTAAAAATTAAGATTTTTGTGTTTTTCGTAGATATATTTAATATTGAAAATGTAAGCTATTTTTTAGTTTTGTGAAAATGCTCTTTTTACTACTTTGTTTTAACTCAGGTAAATAACAATGACAACAATGCAACCGCTGCAAACCTTTTTTGAAACCCAATCAACGCGAGTGCAAGCGCACCCTCAGTATAAAAAGATAATGGCATTGCCTAAGTATCAATGTTGGGCTGTTTGGGCAGGTATTTTTTTAGCTTCTCAAGTTGTCGTGTTTGGCTTGTTAGGGCTGCTTTTTGGAAAAATTGTTGTAATTGGTTTTCTGGCGAGTATTTTAGCAGGACTTGCGACGGGCGTGGGAGCATTGCCTGCATTATTTTTAAAAGATGTTTCTGACCGTGTATTCAATAGCTTACTAGGAGCGGCGGCAGGCGTGATGTTAGCGGCAACGGCTTTTTCCTTAATTATTCCTGGTATGGAATTTGGTAATGCCATTTGGGCAGGAAAAGGCTTGTGGGTGGTGTCGATTGGTATTGTTATGGGTGCATTATTTTTGCATTTTGCTGATGAAAAATTACCACATTTGCATTTTGATTCAGCCGATAACATGCACATGGATTCACTGCAAAAAATAAGTTTATTTATTATTGCGATTACGATTCATAACTTTCCAGAAGGGATGTCGGTTGGGGTGAGTTTTGGTACAGGAAATATAAATGACGGTATCGTATTATCCATTGCGATGGCGTTACAAAATATTCCCGAAGGTTTAGCGGTTTCTATGCCGTTAGTGGCTTTAGGTTATAACAAATGGAAAGCGGTCGGTATTGCGACGTTGACAGGTTTAGTTGAGCCTGTGGGTGGTTTGCTAGGCATCACGATGGTGACAGTGTTTACTCCCATTTTACCGATTGCGATGGGCTTTGCAGCAGGAGCAATGTTATTTGTGATTAGTGAAGAAATTATTCCAGAAAGTCACTCTAAAGGACGGTCACGTTGTGCGACTTTTTCATTAATGGGTGGCTTTGTAATTATGATGTTATTGGATAACCTGCTGGGATAAATATATAAATTTTAGACTATACGGAGCCGCGACTTTTAGTCGCGCACGAGACCTAAAAACATCTTCAAAATTTATAAATTAAACCGAGAACTAGATAAGACTGGCGGCTACCCGAAAGACGTAGTCTTTTGGGTAGCTGCCAGTCCCCACTAAATATATTCGATCTGTACGTTAAAGTTTCGCATCATAAT
>WTBX01000327.1 GCA_013138855.1 Methylococcaceae bacterium | reverse complement strand
CTGGATAAGCTGCCTTGCGGGAAGATGTTTAAAGGGAAAATTTCCACTTGAGTTTAGAGCAGTGCCTCTAGTTCTTTCACTTTAGCGATAAGTTGAGGAACTTTAACAGGTTTATAAATTAACGCGCTTCCACCAGCGGCTTTTACCTCTTCTTCGGTGCTGGCTTTTGCCATCCCTGTTTGTACCAAAGTTGGGGTATCTAATTTAGCCTCTTGCCGTAGCCAATGTAAAAAACCTAGGCCATCTAATTCAGGCATCATTAAATCAACAATAATCATATCTACGGTTTGTTGTTTTAAAATTTCTATGGCCTCTTTACCTTGCAAAGCTAATAAAACCTCATAACCACTTTGTTTTAAAGCCATATCCATGAGTCTGATGAAAAATTTATCATCGTCAATAATTAAAATTCGCTTTGCTGCATTAGTCATTTTTTAATCCGTAAAATTAGATATAGGTATCAGGGTAGTATTGATGTTAGATGTTTGCTGTGTTTTATCTTAAGCTTGTAAGTGACTAAGTATCTGAGCATAACACTCGTGCATTTTTATATTTGCTGGAGCCGCGACTTTAGTCGCGGAAACCTCGCAATAACACTACGTTTTTTAAAGGTTAATAGCATTTTAACGCTCTAGCGCGACTAAAGTCGCGGCTCCGAAGATACGAAAACTTTAGCTCAGGTACTTATTCATAAGCCTTCTAACATTGCAATAAACCGTTAAAACAGTTGAGTTCTTGTTTTTTACATAGCCCACGGTTTAAACCGTGGGCTATGTGGATTAATGAAATAACCGTTTCAACGGTTTCCTCTCATAAAATGTTAGGATACTTTTGAACACCTAACCCAATATTATGACATAACTAATGTTACATAAAACGCCTTAACGTTAATTCTATTGTAGAGCCTTCACTGACTTGACTTGATAAATTTAAACTGCCACCCCATTGATTAACACAATGAATCGCGTGTTGTAATTCCAATGTTTCTACCGATTCAGAATCATTTATTTTATTATTCATAATACCTTGCAACTTATCATCTGGCATTCCTATTCCTGTGTTTTTAAAACGAAAATTAATTTTATCTTCTTTTTCTTCAACGCTTAACCAAAGTTCTCCTGCTTGATAAGTGTCTGCTATTATTTCTAAATATAAAAGTGACAATATATTTTCTAACTCAGTAGGGGAGGCAAAAACCAAACTAATTAATTGCGGTAGCTGATAATGTAAATTGATGTTTTTTGCTTGAATACCCGTGGCGTGTTTTTTAACTATTTGATTTAAAGAGAATTTAGCATCAATGGGATAGCACTCTAAAGTATCATCAACGAGCAGGTGAATTTTTTTATTCATCTCCTTAGTCACTACTTCTAAAGTCTGCAAAGTCTCATCGACTTTTCCCTTGATATTGTCCAAAGCAAATGTTTTATCTTTTTCATCTACCCCTTCGGTTTCTAATAAAGGCAATGCGAATAAAATAGAGGCCATATCATTGCGCATTTGAAAGCTGAAACGCTCAAACATTTGTTCTCTTAACGCCGACATCTTTCGCATTTTAGTCACATCAATCAATTCACATAAAATGCCAATCATTTGAAAAACCTTGGCTCTATCTTCTATCGTCTCGGCATTTTGTTTATCATCAGCTTTCAAAGGTTTAATATTTAAAATGTAACTTGCTTCATCATCAAAACAAGAAACAGGAAAAGTAACGGTTTTACGGTCAAAAATAGTTTGTTGTAATAGGTTTTGAACTTTAAGAGGCGGTAATTGAGTGATAGAGACAATAAAATCGAGCATAGTTAAATTATAAGGTCGAATGTTGACCAACTGCCCAAATGCTTCCATGCGTTTATTAACTAATAAAACACGACCAAAAAGGTCATATAAAACACTGCTGCCTGTCACAGTATTAAATACTTCCTGTAATTCAGACATGCGTCTATCCATTAAGGTTATAGACTTATTTATCATCTCATAAGGAGCTTCGCTGCCTTCAACACGCAAATAGCTTAAAAACTTATTTTCTTCGGCTTTTAAGCGTTTTTTCCATTCATTACGATAATGTAAAATCTCGCTAATTTGCTGAACATAAGCATTAATTAATTCTCTAAATTTTATTTCTGCATGTAAATTAGATGCATCAATAGTAAATGCCCAAAAGCCTAAAACTTCACCTGCAAAAATTAAAGGGGCTAAATATTCATGTTCATTGGCGTGTGTTTTTTTAAAATAAGGATTTTCTAATAAAATTGCTCGATTCTCATTAATCGCCGTACTATAAGGAGTGCGTTCGTAATCACGGCGTAACTCATCTATATCATCAAGCTTACAGTTAAATGCGCTAATTTCTTTAAGTCGATGGTCACCTTGTACGCGCTCTAAAAAAATCAACCGCTTAAAATCCAGCGTTTGATTTAACATCACAATTAATTGCTCCCACGGTGATTCTGATTTATAAAAACTAACAGGGAAAATTTTCTCCTGCAATTTAAACGACAAATCAAATAGCATGGTATCTAAAAAGCGTTTTTCCTGAACCATCCGATAACGCCATACCAAGGTAAATGTTAACCACTGTGCCAATAATAATTCTGTTAGCGGGATTAATAAAAAAAATTGATGCAACAATAACCAATCCATAAATACATACAGCAAGGACAAAAACACAGAAAAAAACCATGCAAATTGAAAAGTCATCCGCTGAAAAACAAATAAACTGCCTACCGTAATCAAAATAATTAACAGCCAACTAATAGTTTTAGAAATAGTCGTTAATAAATGTTCTGATAACAAAGTATCTAAAGCAAAGGCGTGAAAAAATACCGCTGAAATCAAACCTTCTTCAGTTGAAATAGGAGTAAAGTAACGATTAACAGCCTCTAAATCATGTACACCTACAAATACTGTACGCCCTGAAACCAATTCACTTACTAAACCCGCAGCGAGTACTCTTTCTATATCAATAGCAGGCAGACTTGCCAAACCACCACTAAAATCAATGTAATAATCTGTTTTAGGAAAGTTACGTTTATCATTTAATACACGTTGAGCAGTGATTAACTCCAAACTAGGAAAAATATTGTTGTCGAATTTAATCTGAGTATGTTGGCTGCGATAAGCACCGTGTTGATTTTCAATTTCCTGAATCAAGCCCATATTAAGTGGAAGCTCTACTGCCGCAAGAGGCAAAGGCTGTAGAGTGCGTTCATTAGAGCTACTATTTTTTCTGATAAAACGTCTTGCAAAGACCACTTTATTACTGCTAGCGGCTAATTGATAAAATTTTTTAGAAACCTGTTCAGGCAAAAAATTAAAAACTATTTGAGTTACCTCTTCGGCTAACAAGGTTTTCAAGAATGGAATCCAGACCTCATCACCCTTAAGGCTGTAGCGTTTGTTAGCCTCAATGACAATCAGTTTTTCGGAGACCGTTGTATTAAAAGAATAACGCATTAAAACATCATTCAATTGCGCGTTTGAGGATTTAAAAATAGATAAAAAGTTGGCGGCCACTAAAAAAACAATAATCACCGTGGTAATAATAATTGCTGAATATTTATTTTGATTATGCTTCATTTCTAGGTGGTTTAGGTTGAACAACACAACCTTGTATTATTGGTATCTGTGTGGCTATATTAATGGTATCTGTAGCGGGGGTAAACTAGGCGAGGAGACAGACTGTAATCTTAAGGTTTAAAGGCACTTTAAAATTTAGCTTTCCAGCTTAATGCTAACTCTTCTAAACCACTAAAAATGAATTGCACTTGTTAGTTGAATTTAGGGGGTATGATTCAATATTTAGCCGTTAATGTCAGTAGTCGCCAATTTCAGCAAAAAGACTTTATTGAAATCGTCGAAAGCGTTATCAAACAAACCAACATCAAGCCTCATCAATTAGAACTGGAATTAACCGAAAGCATACTGGTTCAAAATATAGAAAAAACCCTGCAAAAATTAAATACTTTAAAAAAGATGGGAATTCGACTTGCCATTGACGATTTTGGCACAGGCTATTCCTCACTAGAATACCTAAAACGTCTTTCCCTTAGACGTATTGAAAATAGACCAATCTTTTGTACGCGACATAGCAGCAGACCCTAAAGATGCAGCCATCGTACAAACCATCATCGCCTTAGCGAAAAACCTTAATTTATCCGTACTTGCCGAAGGGGTAGAAACCGAACAGCAACTTGATTTTTTAAAGCAAAAAACTGTACTGTTTATCAAGGTTATTACTACAGCAAGCCAGTAACGGTAGAAAATTTGAACAGTTGCTTAACTAATGTTTAGTATCAGGACTGGCAGTCCTTTCTTGATTTTCATATTTCACGGAGGACTGCCAGTCCTTATTTCGGTATTTTCACGGAAAATCCAGAAGAACCAAAATTAAGAAGGAGCCGCGACTTTTAGTCGCGCACGAGACCTAAAAACATCTCCAAAATCTATAAATTAAGCAAATTCAAATAAGATTTTTTTAAAATTCATAGATGAAACTTCGTGCGCGACTAAAAGTCGCGCCTCCGTGAGTCACATCAATTTTTAAAAAAGATGTAGTTTCACCACTAATTTAGCTAGCATATCTTTAACCATCATTTCCAACCCAAACTCAGGCCGCCAGCCCCATTCTTCACGCGCAGCTCTATCATCCATGTGCCTAGGCCAAGAGTCTGCAATCGCTTGGCGCACTGGGTCTACGTCATAATCAATCGTAAAATCAGGAATGTGTTTTTTAATTTCCGCCGCCAACATTTGTGGGCTAAAACTCATGGCGGTCACATTAAAACCATTGCGATGAAGTAAGCGAGCATCATCTGCTTCCATTAAATTAATCGCTGCATTGACCGCATCAGGCATATACATCATATCTAAACGAGTATCTTCCTTTAAAAAACATAAATAATGCTGTTCGCTTAAGGCCGCATAAAAAATATCCACCGCATAATCCGTTGTTCCTCCACCCGCTAAGGTTTTATAAGAAACCAAACCAGGATAACGCAAACCGCGCGTATTTACGCCATAACGCTGATGATAATAATTGCATAATAATTCTCCACTGACTTTACTAATTCCATAGATAGTATTCGGATGTTGAATGGTATCTTGTGGCGTATTTTCGGCTGGGGTATCACTACCGAATGCACCAATGGAACTGGGAAAAAATACGCTGCAATTAAATTGCCGCGCGGCCTCCAATATATTCAATAAACCATTCATATTAATATCCCAAGCTAATTGTGGTTTATGCTCGGCAACGGCGGATAATAATGAGGCAAGATGAAAAATGCTATCGACTTGATGGGTTTCAATAATTTTATTTAAAACTTTCGCATTTCTAACATCAAAATTGCAATAAAAACTGCCGCCCACTAATTCATTAGAGGGTGATTTTTTATGACCTGCAATAATGATATTTTCTGTGCCATATTTATTACGTAATGCCAGCGTTAATTCAGAGCCAATTTGCCCTGTCGCACCTGTTATTAATATTTTTTTCATTAAAAAACTGCCTCTCCCAATTTAATTTGTAACTACTCAGGCTTTGGAAACGCGGTCTTTAGCCGCGTAAACGTGTAACATATAAATCGTTGAAAAGTACAAATGAGTAGAACAATAAAGAACCTAACATTTGTTAAACGCCTCCCGCGACTAAAGATCGCGGTTTCAGTTCATGTTTCAAATAGGAGATGAATTGAAATGTCCACGAAAGACACGAATAGCATGAAAAAAGAACGGTTTTAAAAATAAAAACTTTTGTGTTTTTTCGTGTTTTCCGTGGACAAAATAGTTAGCTTAAACGATGACGAACTTCCATTAATGCGAAGCCGAGTAAATTTGAGCCTTGCCATTTATAAGGGTTGCCTGCATCCAGATGATCGGCTGCTAAACCTATGCCCCAAATTTTATCAACAGGACTGGCTTCAACTAATATACGCTGTTGAGTATTTAACAGAAATTCTTTAAGTGCAGAGTGTTGTGAAAATTTAGCAAAATTAGCGGTTACCACAATGTCAAAATGATGCTGTTGCCAGATATTTTCCTTAAAATTTTCTACTTGCCTCCCCAGTTTTTTGGCTTCATGGGGATGCTTGGCATTAAGAACTTTATCTAAAACCTTATCATCATGAAATAAGCGTGCTTTTTCTGCCATCATAAAATGTTCAGCGGTTCGGTAATGAATTCCATCAATATCAAAACCTTGCTCATACCATTGACTAAAACAGCTTTTATCAACATTATCGCCTTTTGCGGGCGTATGTCCCCAAAAAAATAGATATTTCGCTTGATTACCCTGACTGAGATAATCTATAAGTTGTAGGCGATTGCTAATATTCATAATGTATGATGATTGCTTAAAGCTTTGAGAATGAGTGTAAGCATTATAAACTGAAATTATTTACTATTTTTTATTCTAAACAGGTTTTTATAATGAAAGACTCTTGCAACTTTGAATCCACCTTATTACCTGTCGATGAGGCATTAAAAAAAGTCCTCGCTAGTTTACAAGTTGTCGCAGCTAGCGAAAAACGTTCTTTAAGAAATGCCTTAGGGCGCGTATTAGCAGAAGCTGTTTATTCTGCGGTTAATATTCCACCAGAACGCAACGCTTCTATGGATGGTTACGCGTTTGCGAGTGCGGATATAAATCAACAAGCGATATTCGCTTTAACGCAGATAGGGACTTCGTGGGCGGGAAAACCGTTTACTGGAAATTTGGCGAAAGGTGAATGTGTGCGAATTTTTACAGGCGCGGTTGTTCCTAAAAATGCTGATACGGTCATTATGCAGGAGCGAGTTAAAGTTGAAAATGAGACGATTTTTTTTCCTGCCGCGTGTCAGGCTCAGGATAATATTCGTCAAGTCGGTGAAGATATTAAGCAACAGGCTTGTTTGCTGGAAAGCTCGAAAAGACTTGAAGCGGTTGATTTAGGTTTGTTAGCATCAGCGGGTGTTCATAGTGTTGAAGTCGTGCGCAAACTGCGTGTGGCTTATTTTTCTACGGGCGATGAATTAACCGCCATCGGTCAATCGTTACAATCGGGGCAGATTTACGATAGTAATCGTTATATGCTACATGGTTTGTTAAATGATGTAAGCATTGATGCGGTGGATATGGGGGTTATTGCTGATGATAAAGATTTGTTGAAGCAGGCATTAAATTCAGCAGCTAAAGATTATGATGTGATAATTACCACAGGCGGTGCATCAGTGGGTGAAGCGGATTATATAAAGGCAATACTGGAAGAACTGGGACAGGTTAATTTTTGGAAAATTGCGATAAAACCAGGTAAACCCCTTGCTTTTGGCAATATTAGTGATTGTGTTTTTTTTGGCTTACCGGGTAATCCTGTTTCGGTGATGGCGACTTTTGCGAAATTTGTTAAACCTGCTTTGCGCAAATTAAGCGGGCTGGCTGAGGTGAAGCCTTTACAAATTAATGCGGTTTGCGATTCTGTACTTAATAAAGTAGCAGGTAGGCAGGAATATCAGCGTGGTATTTTAAGACAGCAGTTTGATGGGACGTTTGTAGTAACTTCGGCAGGCGGGCAGGGGTCTAATATGCTTAGTTCGATGAGTCGAGCAAATTGTTATATTGTGTTACCTGATTATTATACTAATGTGCAAGTTGGGGAAGAGGTGATGGTTGAGCCGTTCGAGACCTTTATTTAAACAAGACTGGCGGCTATCTGAAAGACGTAGTCTTTTGGATAGCTGCCAGTCCCCACTTTATTGAGGGAGTCAGTAAATAATAATCTACCATGAAGTGCATGAAGGAAAATCTTCATGACCTTCGTGTTCTTCATGGTTCATAAATATTATTTGTGGGTATGTTATTTATTTCTGATTTCCTGAGTATGGGGACTGGCAGCCAACTAAAGGACTTTGTTCTTCAGCTCGCTGCCAGCCTTATTGTTTTTTTTCACTCCACTTTTTTAACAGCCTCTGTTAGTTCATTTATTTTCCTAAGCAAATCATCATATTCCGCGCTCTCTGATTTGGTGTAATTCAAATTTTTAAATAAGCCTGTTAAGCGCGTGAAATAATCTCGTGCATGGTCTTGACCCTTGAAATTATACTCAACATTCATTAGCTCAATAATCTTATTAAAAGTCTGCTGTTGTCTAGCAATTGGTGTTGAAACATCTACCTCATCAAAAGCATCTTGTTGTAAATAAACCATGTCTAAAAACAAGGCTTGTTGATACAGCACAAAATCACCTAGAGTAATACCTTCTTCACCCGCGACTTGAATCATTTGCAAGACACTATCGCCACGCTTTAATAAATCCAGCATGGCCTTGATATTATCCGTCCACTCTTCACCTAAGTGTTGTTGATACCACGGTTTTAATTGTTCTAAATAACGCGACCATGATAATAAAGGGTCTACCGCAGGATAAAAGCGTTTATACGCACGTTCTGCACTCAGTCCTAAAAAGGTTTTAACTGTTCCTAAAGTCGCTTGGGTGACAGGCTCTTCAAAGTTTCCACCCGCAGGAGAAACTGTTCCTATCATGGTTAAACTGCCTGTGCTGTCATCAGAGGTTAGGATGACTCCCGCACGCTCATAAATGGCTTTAACTGCGGAATCTAAATAAGCAGGGAAGGCTTCTTCACCGGGTATTTCTTCTAGTCGTCCCGATGTTTCACGCATCGCTTGCGCCCAGCGTGAAGTGGAATCAGCCAGTAATAAAACATTTAAACCCATTTGCCGATAATATTCACCTAAGGTAATGCCTGTATAAATAGAGGCTTCACGCGCGGCAACAGGCATGGATGACGTATTGCAAATAATAATAGTTCTATCCATTAACGAGCCACCGCCTTTAGGATCGCTTAGTTTAGGAAATTCGGTAATACTTTCCACCACTTCGCCCGCACGTTCACCACAGGCGACAACAATGACTATATCAACGTCTGAATTTCTGGAGATTAGATTTTGCAACACCGTTTTTCCCGCCCCAAAAGGGCCTGGAATACACGCACTTCCGCCTTGAGCAATAGGAAAAAAAGTATCAATTAAGCGTAAGTGAGTAATTAAAGGAATTGAAGGATATTGGCGCGTAGCAATATTGGCTTTCAATAAGGCTTGCGGTAACGGTTTACGAACTGCCCACGGTTGTTTGAGGGTTAAGACGCGCTCTTTACCATTAGCTAGTTTGATTTTGGCGATGGGTTCATCAACAGTGACATTACCTTCTTGAATCCAGCTTAAAGTCACTTCGCCTTTTACATCAAAAGGCACCATGATTTTGTGGGTAAAACCCTTTTCTTTAACTGTGCCAATAACCGAGCTGGCTTTCAATACTGCGCCAGTTTGTACGCAAGGCGTAAATGCCCATTTAAATTTATTATCTAAGGCAGGTAAATCGACACCTCGCGGTAGAAAAAACCCAAATTCTGAGGCGAGTAAATCCAAAGGGTTTTGCAAACCATCATAGACTTGTCCTAATAAACCAGGCCCTAAGTCTACTGATAGCATTTCGCCCGATTGCTCCACCAAATCACCAACGCCAACTCCTAGCGTACTTTCATAAACCTGCGCATCAGCACTGTTACCATTAATACGCAACACTTCGGCTTTTAATCGCTCGGTATAATCCGTTTTACTACGGCTAGGCAGAATATAAATCACCTCATTTTTAGTTAACGGTTTGCTACTTTGTTCTAAAGATTCTATTGAAACAATATCATCTTGAACGGCTGTGATACGCGCGGTTAAGTTTTCAGCAGTCATTTTTCTACAATTGAGCCTAAAGAGTTGGAGTCCAATAGCTTTAGCTGTTGGCGAGTTTAGAAAATAGCTGGAGCTATTTTACTCCGCTTTTTCGTAAACGATATTAATAAAGACTTGTGATTGTCGATTAATTCGGTATCGTAGCGACTATTTTACTTAAGGATATAAATAATGAGCGATTACCCAGAAAAAACGTGTGAAATTGAAAATCTAGTCAAACACCCTAAATTAGTTGAGGCGACCTTAGCAGGACGTAAAACTCAACAACGTCGCGATGGTGTTTATGCTTATCCTGATGAAACTTTTGATTTAGAAGGTGTTACCTTTAAAGTAACTAGCTTAGAGCAACAACGTTTAGGCGATATAACTGATGCCGATGCTCAAGCAGAAGGTTATCCTACCTTAGAAATGTATAAAGCTTTAATTTTAAAAATGCACGCACATATGCCGAATAGTAAAGCTAGCACTTGGAATGAAGATGATTTAGTTTGGGTACATTCTTTTGAGAAAGCTTGAACTATAAACTCATAGTCAGTGGCATTATTTAAAATAGCGAGTAAAAAAGCATGTTTTTTACTCTAAGCTATGCCTATGAAACAAACCGATTCAACCTAATTATTTTATGGTATACTAAACGGTTAGACAGACATGGGTAAATAATCCCACGCAACCTCTTAATGACGGCATTGAGAGGAATTCCAAAAATTTTTTATGCACCTCTTTAGAGTATAACAATGACAGATTTATCGCTTTACAGAAACATTGGTATTTTCGCGCACGTTGATGCGGGTAAAACTACCACCACAGAACGTATTTTAAAGCTTACGGGCAAAATTCATAAGCTAGGCGAAGTACATGATGGTGCGGCGACCACCGATTTCATGGAACAAGAGCAAGAGCGTGGAATTACTATCCAGTCTGCTGCAACTTCATGTTTCTGGAACGATCACCGCTTCAACATCATCGACACACCAGGACACGTTGATTTCACAATCGAAGTATACCGTTCATTAAAAGTATTAGACGGTGGTGTAGGTGTATTCTGTGGTTCAGGCGGTGTAGAGCCTCAATCAGAAACTAACTGGCGTTATGCGAATGACTCAGAAGTTGCACGAGTTATCTTAGTCAACAAATTAGATCGTTTAGGTGCAGATTTTTACCGCGTTGTTAAGCAGGTTGAAGATGTCTTAGGTGCTAATCCATTAGTAATGGTATTACCTATTGGCACAGAAGATGATTTTGTGGGCGTTGTTGACTTATTAACACGCAAAGCGTGGGTATGGGATAACTCTGGTGATCCAGTTAATTACGAAATCCAAGATGTCCCAGCAGATATGCTTGATGATGTTGAAGAGTGGCGTGAAAAATTAATCGAAATGGCACTTGAGCAAGACGATGACGCAATGGGAAAATACCTAGATGGCGAAGAACCTTCTATGGAAACCATCAAAGCGTGTATCCGTAAAGGCACAATTAACCTTGATTTCTTCCCAACTTACTGTGGTTCTGCGTTTAAAAACAAAGGCATTCAATTACTCTTAAATGCCGTTATTGACTACCTTCCATGCCCTACTGAAGTTAAACCACAGCCAGAAGTTGACGAGGAAGGTGAAGAAACAGGTGAATTTGCGATTGTTGATGCAGACAAACCATTCCGTGCTTTAGCCTTCAAAATTATGGATGACCGTTACGGTGCCTTAACCTTTGTGCGTATTTACTCAGGTAAATTGAACAAAGGCGATACCGTGATGAACAGCTTTACAGGTAAAACTGAGCGTGTCGGTCGTATGGTAGAAATGCACGCAGACGAGCGTATCGAATTAGATTCAGCGCAAGCGGGTGACATTATTGCGGTTGTGGGCATGAAAAATGTCAAAACAGGTCACACATTATGTGATCCTAAAAACCCAGCAACCTTAGAGCCTATGGTCTTCCCTGATCCAGTTATCTCAATTGCAGTTGCACCAAAAGATAAAGCAGGATCAGAAAAAATGGGGATTGCGATTGGTAAAATGATTGCAGAAGATCCTTCTTTCCGTGTTGAAACGGATGAAGACAGTGGCGAAACCATTCTTAAAGGTATGGGTGAGTTACACTTAGATATTAAAGTTGATATTCTAAAACGTACTCACGGTATTGATGTTGAAGTCGGTAAACCACAAGTTGCTTACCGCGAAACTATTACGCGTACCATTGAAGACAGCTACACTCACAAAAAACAATCAGGTGGTTCTGGTCAATTTGGTAAAATCGACTACATCATCGAACCAGGTGAGCCAGGTTCAGGTTTTGTATTTGAATCTAAAGTAACAGGCGGTAACGTTCCTAGAGAATTCTGGCCAGCCGTTGAAAAAGGTTTCAAAAGCTGTATCGACGAAGGTGTATTAGCGGGTTTCCCTTGCTTAGACTTCAAAGTTATCTTAATGGACGGTGCGTTCCACGCAGTTGACTCCTCAGCAGTCGCGTTTGAAATTGCAGCGAAAAATGCTTACAGACAATCTGTACCAAAAGCAGGCCCTCAGTTAATTGAACCTATCATGAAAGTTGACGTGTTCACACCAGAAGATCACGTTGGTGATGTGATTGGTGATTTAAACCGTCGTCGCGGCATGATTCAAGGCCAAGAAGCAGGTGTAACAGGCGTTCGTATTAAAGCTGACGTAGCACTAAGTGAGATGTTTGGTTATATTGGTGATTTGCGCACTATGACATCAGGTCGTGGTCAGTTCTCTATGGAGTTCTCACATTACCTACCATGCCCTAAAAACATTTCTGAAGAAGTGATTAAAGAAGTTAAAGAGCGCAACGCGAAAAAATAAAACCGCGTAGGTTTTAACGCTTAAAATTAAACCTGTCAGGTCTTTAAGACCTGACAGGTTTTTTTTTGCCTAATCAGTAGACGGAGTTCAATAGCTTTAGCTATTGGCGAGTTTAAAGGGGGTGTTTTAATTCTGCCACAACAATAGCTAAAGCGGCTGTAAAAGTATTCCGAAATATTGATAGTTTAAAATTAGCAATTTATTAAGTAATCTGACTCTTTGATTTAGACTTTATCAGCAACCTACGCCCTACTCAATTTTATTTATAGTTATTTTAAATAAATTAACGGATAATGTTGTTCGTTATTTGTATTTTATTAAAAATAAAAATCTACTCTATGTCAGACTTTATGGCTACCAACTTAAAGCGGGACAGCATTGTTTAAATTTTAAAGCTCAGGACTGGCATCTACCCTAGGGAACAAAGTTCTCTAGGGTAGATGCCAGTCCTTGTGTCCCGTGTTAAGTTGGTAGCCAATGTTTTAAAGATGATGAATTTTAATTATTAAATGGGTTTGATGATATTTATCAAATTTTAGATGGTAAATCATGTATAGATGATAAAATAATTTTATTAGAAAAGCGTAAAGATTCTCATTTAAATATAGCCGAGTAGGCTGAAGCCTTAAAAACTCAAATACACTACACAACTTCAGTCGCGCACGAAATCAAATAACAACCCAAATAAACAATAATTACTAAGCACGAGGCTTGCAGCCTCGTGCGCGACTAGAAGTCACGCCTCCAAAGCCGTTTCACGGAAACGCGACTTCCAGTCGCGCCCGAAATTAAATAACAAGCCAAATAAACAGTAATTACTAAGTACGAAGCTTGCAGCCTCGTGCGCGACTAGAAGTCGCGCCTCCAAAGTCGCGGCTTCACGGAAACGCGACTTCCAGTCGCGCCCGAAACCCCAATGCCAAAGCCGATGAAATTTTTTAAACACCTACATCATCACAGCGAACTAAACGCAGTTCAATTTGTAACGTTTAGAACTCAAGATAGTTTAGATGATTTCTTAAAAAAACTTATCAATTCCAATATTGAAATATCTAAAAAGCAATGGCAAATTGACCAATATGTAGATAAATCACCAAAAGGAGCTTATCTTAACGCTGATAAAATCAAACTATTAGCCAGCTACCTAAAAGAACTTGAATCAGAATTCTATGATTTAATCGCCTTTAGCATCATGCCAAATCATGTACACCTCCTCTTTACCCAAAAACAAGAATTAAGCGTGATTATGCAAAAAGTAAAAGGTAAATCTGCAATATTTTTGAATGAAGCGTTAGGAAAAAAAGGAACATTCTGGCAAAAAGATTATTATGATAAAAAGATAACTGACGAACGGCATTTTCGTATGGCTTATGGATATATTGAAAATAATGCCCTTAAAGCAAAATTGAAGGATGCCGATGAACGGTTTTATGGACTTTATGACAACATGGAAACGCGACTTCAGTCGCGCACGAAACCCAAAAAATAACTAAAATAAACAATAATTATTAAGCACGAGGCTTGCAGCCTCGTGCGCGACTAGAAGTCGCGTCTCCACGGTAATGTAATAATGGTGTTTTAATAGTGATAACGAAGTTGGGCGATTAAAATATTATCATCATCAATTATTTTATACACTATTCTATGTTCATCATTGATACGTCTCGACCAATAACCCGACAAACTATGCTTTAAAGACTCAGGTTTGCCAACGCCTTCATAAGGATTCCGTTGAATGTCATTGATGAGTGTATTAATCCGTTTTAAAATCGCTTTATCTGTTTTTTGCCAATATAAATAACTATCCCAAGCTTTAGATGAAAAAGTGAGATTCATTCAATAAGCTCTTTTTTAATACCATTACCCGCTTCGAGTTCGGCAATTGATTCGAGTAAATTTCTAGCATTGGCAGGTGAGCGAAGTAAATACGTTGTTTCTTCCATTGCTTGGTAATCTTCTAAAGACATCATCACAACGGGAGATTCACGTTTTCTGGTAATAATAACAGGTGCATGGTCATTGCAAACCTGCTCCATCGTTTTGGATAAATTTGCACGAGCGGCAGTATAACTTATAGCATCCATTGTAATCCTTTAAGTATGTGTACATAATAATGTACAGTATTGTAGCTCCATATAACAAAAGCATAAAGTATTCTATTTAACATTTTGCTATCTTGTAGAAGGTTTATAGAAATGTTAAAAGACTTTTGATCGAGTACTTAGTCGCGCAGGAAATCAAATAATACCCCACATTAAAATGACACTTTCAGCATCATGCGCGATTAAAATCGCATAGAGAAATTATTATGTCAGCAAATAAACCAGATTCAAACACCCTCCCTTTCAGCCGCTTAGATTTAGCCTTTGCTGAATTTCTAAGCCAGCGTAGTGCTTTAACTGATGAACAAAAACCACCATTCACTGCATTAGTTGCAAGGCTTTCTTTTGAGCAATCTCAAGGGCATAGCTGCATACAGCTTAATCAAACAGAACAGCCGTTGATTTTAAATTCTGGATTAGCCTTAGCCGTAGATTTAAACGCTGATATAAACCAACCAGCACAACCTTTAATTATTCAACAAGGCTGTTTATATACCCATCGCTACTGGTTTTATGAAAGTCGTTTAGCCATGCAGCTGAAAGAATTATTAGCGATTGATTATCAACTTGATGATTTAGAAACCGCTTTAAACCGTTATTTCCCCCCTTTAGAGAATGAAATAGATTGGCAACGAGAGGCTGCAAAAATATCGGTTAGTAAAGCCTTTGCAATTGTCACAGGCGGGCCTGGAACTGGAAAAACGACCACCGTCGTTAAAGTTTTAGCCTTATTGCAAGAATTAGCGGAGACTCCTTTACATATTGCTTTAGCCGCACCCACAGGAAAAGCGGCAATGCGTTTACAAGAGTCTATTGGCGGCAGTAAACAACGCTTAGATTGCAGTGAGGACGTTAAACAACATATTCCTGAAAATGTCAGCACTTTGCATCGTTTATTAGGCGCACAGCCCCCTTCGCCTTATTTTAAACATCATGCCGACAATCCTTTGCCTTATGATGTGGTGGTGATTGATGAAGCCTCGATGGTGGATTTAGCGTTAATGAGTAAATTAGTCGATGCCTTAAAAACAGGGGCGCGATTAATTTTATTGGGTGATAAAGATCAATTGGCTTCGGTGGAGTCAGGTTCAGTATTGGCAGATTTAACTAGCTCTTTAAAAGATCATACGATTGAGTTGTTAAAATCTCATCGTTTTGGCGGCATTATTAAAGAATTAGCGGTGGCAGTGAATCAACAACAAGGTTTTCAAGCTTGGCAATTATTACAAACCGATAGCGAAATCATCAGTTTATTAGAATCAAATTTGATTGATTATGTTGCGGAAAAGCAGCGAGGCTATTTAGAACACATTCAACAACACGCTGATTTTGAAACGGTGTTTGCCGCGTTTAATGAATTTCAAGTATTGTGTTCTAATCGTAATGGTCATAATGGCATTAATGAAATCAATCATTTAGTCGAGAAAAAGCTGGGGTTATCAGGACACTGGTATAACGGTAGGCCGATTATGATTACTGAGAATAATGCCGCGACGCAATTGTATAACGGTGATATAGGTTTGTGTCTTGCCGACGATACTCAAAGAGGCAAATTAATGGTGTGTTTTTTATCGCCTGATGGTACGGTTAAAAAGATTTTACCGAGTCGCTTGCCAGCTTGCGAAACCGTGTTTGCGATGACGATTCATAAAAGTCAGGGTTCGGAATTTACCGAAGTATTGATTGCATTACCTGATACTATGAACCCTGTATTGACTAAAGAATTGATTTATACGGGCATTACTCGTGCTAAGAAAACGGTAAAAATTGTTGCTGAACAAATGGTATTTATTAATTCGGTTAAACAAAAAGTAGAACGTTATGGCGGTTTAGTCGCAAAAATGTCGGAGTAACACGCTTTAGCTATTTTCTAAGACTCGTAAAAAGCTAAAGCTTTTTTACTCCAGTGATTTCAAAGAGAGTATTCATCATGCAAAACAACGAACTTCTGATTCAACATCTTGCTAATGAAACAGGACAATCCTTAAAAAATATCACTCTCACGCCTGTTTATGGCGGTGATATTAATCATTGCTATCATTTAAAAGCCAATAATATTTCTTGGTTTATCAAATTGAATGATGCTGAATTAGAAGCCATGTTTGTAGCAGAAGCGGCAGGACTTAAAGAACTGTCTCAAACTAAAACCCTAAAAATTCCCGAAGTGATTACTTATGGAAACAACGGACAACAATCGTATTTAGTTTTGGAATATTTATCATTAGGAAAGTCTTCTTCAAACTCAGATAAACTTTTAGGGCGACAATTAGCTCAATTACATCGTCAAAAACAGCCCTTTTATGGTTGGCATATCGACAACACTATTGGCAAGACTCCGCAGCATAATCAACGCAATGATGATTGGGTCACATTCTGGCAACAGCAACGTTTAGCCAAGCAATTACAACTTGCAGCACAAAATGGCCATAGAGGAAAATTACAATCTCAAGGGG
The DNA here is from genome assembly GCA_013138855.1 of Methylococcaceae bacterium. Classification (GTDB taxonomy): domain Bacteria; phylum Pseudomonadota; class Gammaproteobacteria; order Methylococcales; family Methylomonadaceae; genus WTBX01. The sequence goes on along the minus strand of WTBX01000327.1, from coordinate 881 downwards.
AAAAATTATGTGCAAATATTGGAAAATTTTTCAGTAACTACCAACCACAAGCCTCAGTAGTTCATGGTGATTTATGGGGCGGTAATGCTGCGGTTGATATGCAAGGCAATCCCGTCATATTTGACCCTGCTTGTTATTATGCTGATAGAGAGGTTGATTTGGCGATGACAGAATTATTTGGCGGTTATAGTCATAATTTTTATGCCGCTTATGAAGAGGAGTGGGCTTTAGATGAAGGCTATAACGTTAGAAAAACACTTTATAATCTTTATCATATTTTAAATCATCTTAATTTATTTGGCCGTGGTTATGCCTCTCAAGCATCGGGGATGATTTCTAAATTATTGGCAGAGTTATAAAACAACTTCCTCTGCTTGAGATAAAATGTTTTTGCATAATGTGAGTGACGGATCGTGCGCGACTAAAAGTCGCGTTTCCAAAATCTTGCCATCATAAACCAAACTCAAATAACACTTTAATCGATATATAAATAACTAATCCCATCGCAGCTAAATAAAGAGCAAACGACATGGGATTTTCTAAAAAAGATTGAAATAAGGTTTTATGCTCGCCTGCGGCCTTTAGTTTTAAATAGGCTTCTCGCTGTGAGGTATAGCGATACTGTTGATAATTTTCAAGCAATTGCTGCGCGTCATTAAGTTGAGACTCATCTCTAAGCCATAGCGCAGGTAAAGAAAACCCCCAATTGCCTGCGGAAGTTTCATAAAAATCAATTTCATGATGATTTAATAAATCACGCACTTCATAGGCTTCATCTTCGGGAACACCGCGTAAATTAAATAATAAGACAGCCATGATTAGAGTTTGATTTTTAAAGCATGAAGTTTACGGTATAAATGCGTACGCTCCATACCAATCGC